>QNDS01000200.1 GCA_003644925.1 Candidatus Fermentibacterota bacterium | reverse complement strand
TCGGAAAGCACTAATCCATCAACACTTTCGAACTCTACCGATTCAGATTCATCAGCTATGATAGAAGCCTCAGCAATCCAGCAGAACAGCACATCCGATATTCCGCGATAAATTGATCTTCGCGGTAGCTCGATAAGGACACGGCAGGGATGTGCCGGCATTCTGCGCAGGAGTGTTTCAGGCCAGGTCACCATGACCACATCCTCCTTCCGTTTTACATAGATAGATACCTGCGCCTGAACAGGAGTTCGGAATGAACATACTAATACCTGCATTAATTGCAGCGGTAACATTTGTTATGGGGTTTCTTCTTCATAAAATACTTATAGCCAGGGAAATAAGAGGCGCTGAAGTTGAAGCTGACAGGATAGTATCAGATGCCAAACGTGAGAGTGAGACCATAAGGCGCGAAGCACTTCTTGAGGGCAGAGACACTATTTCCCGTGAAAGGGCTGACAGTCTCGAGAAGCTCCAGGAGCGGAGAACAAATCTGGACCGGAAAGAAAACCAGACTGCAAGCGAATCAGAGCGTCTCGGAATCCTGAGAGAGAAGCTCCAGGATAAGAAAAAGACCATTGATAATCGCGAGACCGGACTGAGCGAAATGGAAAACTCCCTGCAGGCGAAGCATAACAGGATGAATAAGCTCATGGAGGAGCAGAATAAACTGCTTGAACAGATTGCGAGTCTTTCCAGGGAGGACGCGAGAAAGCTTATGCTCTCAAACCTTGAGGAGGAACTTCATCACGAGGCTGGAAGGCTCACGAGGAAGATCCTTGAAGCCGCTGAGAACAAGGCTGAGGAGGAAGCCCTTAAGGTCTTGTCCACCGCAATTCAGAGATGTGCAGCGGATCATGTAGTTGAGAACTGTGTATCGGTTGTGAACCTGCCCAGTGATGATATGAAGGGAAGGATCATCGGAAGGGAAGGCAGAAATATCAGAGCATTCGAGGCGGCCGCCAACGTTGATGTCATAATTGACGATACTCCTGAAGCGGTTGTGATCTCATGTTTCGATCCCGTTCGCAGGGAGATAGCAAGGCAATCTCTGGAGAAGCTGCTGGATGATGGAAGAATACATCCCGGCAGGATAGAATCCACCGTTGCCAAGGTAGCTTCGGAGATGGAGAAAAAGATTAGAAAACTGGGCAATCAGCTGGCCCTGGATGCTAACGTATCAGGATTGCACCAGCAGCTTATCAGGCATCTTGGAAGACTGCGTTACAGAACCAGCTATGGTCAGAACATGTACCAGCATTCCCTTGAAACCGCCCATATCTGCGGCTTACTTGCCTCCGAGCTGAAACTGGACGCAGCTCTTGCAAGAAGGATCGGACTTCTTCACGATATCGGTAAAGCTACCGATCAGGATATAGAAGGTTCCCATGCTATCGTCGGTATGGAACTTGCTCAGAGGTATGAGGAATCGCCCCTGGTATGCAACGCCATAGGTGCTCACCATGAAGAGATAGATTGTGATTCCCTTTACGGCATTATTATTCAGGCAGCCGATTCAGTAAGCTCCGCTCGTCCGGGGGCCAGAAGAGAAACGCTGGAGCTATACGTCAGAAGACTGCATAAACTGGAATCCATCGCTGATTCATTTGACGGTGTTAAGAAATCCTACGCTATCCAGGCAGGCAGGGAACTGAGGATTGCAGTCAGACCGGAAACTGTTGACGATGATGCAGCAGCAGAACTTGCCAGGATAGTTGCCAGGAAGATTGAGAGTGAAATGCAGTATCCAGGGCAGATAAAGGTTACTGTTATTCGTGAGACCCGCTCTTCTGAAACGGCGCACTGATATGAAAATACTTCTTCTCGGTGATGTGGTCGGAAGACCCGGACGCACTGCTGTTATCACTTATCTGAAGAATCACGAGTACGATTTTGTCGTTGCGAACGCGGAGAATGCCGCAGGCGGGTTCGGGCTGACCCGTAAAATTGCTATCGAGCTTCTGGAAGCCGGAGTTACCGTTATAACGTCAGGTAACCATATCTGGCAGCACACGGACATTCTTGAATACATAGACGAAGTTAACTGTCCCGTTCTCCGGCCTGCCAATTATCCGCCCGGCAATCCCGGTAGCGGCTTCATCGTTGTGAACCATCAGGGAATAAGAATAATGGTTCTGAACCTTCAGGGAAGGCTGTTCATACCAATCGCGCTTGATTGTCCCTTCAGAATAGCGGATAACATTATCAGAAATAATTCTGCGGATGTGATAATAGTTGATATGCATGCTGAAGCCACGAGTGAGAAACAGGCCATTGCCCGGCACCTTGATGGAAAGGTTTCAATTCTTGCAGGTACCCATACCCATGTTCTGACTGCCGATGCAAGAGTGCTTCCAGGGGGGACAGCCTACATAACCGACCTTGGAATGTGCGGTTCCATGTCCGGTGTCATCGGCATGGCTCAGGAGGAGGCAAGAATTCGCTTTCTAACCGGCAGGCACGTACGTCTGAAGGTAGCCGAGGGCAACACACGCGTAAATGGTCTTGAAATTGTATTGAACAGCAAGTTGAAGGTGGAAAGCCTGAGTCTTATCAATGAGAAAGCCTGATTCGGATACCCTCAGAGAGGATCTTGCAGCGGCGGCGTCATGGGTCGAGAATGGTCTGAAGAGTATTTCAATGTCTCAGAATTCCATTTCACGTCTTCCTTCCCTTGCATTGTATTCACTTGAGTCCGGCGGGAAACGGGTGAGACCTTTCCTTGTCCGAGCGGCCGCCGCCGCTTCCGGCGGGAACCCTGACATATCCCTGAATGCTGCCTGTGCGGTAGAGATGATACACACCTATTCACTTATTCATGATGATCTTCCCGCAATGGACAATGATGATTTAAGACGGGGAAAGCCTGCTCTTCACATAAAATCCTGCGAAAAACAGGCTCTGCTTGCCGGTGATCTCCTTCTCATTGAGGCCTTTGGAGAACTCCTCAATACCCCTCTCGGACCGGGCAGGGTTGCATCGATGGTCGAGCGTCTTGCAAGCGCAGCAGGTCCGGGATACCTTGTCGGAGGTCAGTATATGGATATGTATCATAGTGAGGATGCGAGTGAAGACTGGATACGAACCATGATACTCGGGAAGACCGCTGCCATGATACGGATCTCGCTTGAGCTGGGAGCCTGCGCGGGCGGAGCGGATGATGATGTACTTGAGGCGATATCGATCGAAGGTGATAAATTGGGATTTCTTTTTCAACTGACCGATGATATTCTGGATCAATGCGGAAGTGCCGAAGAAATGGGCAAGGAAGTCTCAAAGGACTCGGGGCATGGTAAATGTAATCCAGTATCCATGATGGGGCTTTCTGAAGCTGCAGCGGAAGCTTCGGTGCTGGCTTCCGATATAGCTGCAGGATTGATGGATATCAGGGGAGACTGGGGAAAAGTCGCCGCTCTTGCCCTCTATCTTCCGCTGCGGAGGAAGTAGTTATGTCCATACTTGAAAGAATAAGTCAGCCCCGTAACGTATCGGAGTTGAGTCTTGAGGAAAGACTGGCTCTTGTCGATGAGATAAGAAACAGAATTATCGAGGTTGTTCACTGCACAGGAGGGCACCTGGCCTCCAGCCTTGGTGTTGTGGAACTCACAGTAGCGCTGCTTTCTGTTTATTCACCCCCCGATGACAGGATTATCTGGGATGTCGGGCATCAGTGTTACCCGTGGAAGCTGCTGACAGGAAGAGCCGACCGTTTTCACACTATCCGTCAATCCGGTGGTCTGAGTGGTTTTCCCAGGAGGGATGAGAGTCCCTTTGACGCTTTTGGAACAGGACACAGTTCCACCTCCATTTCCGCCGCACTGGGTTATGCACTAGCGCGGGATATCAAAGGGGAGGATTACAAGGTTGTCGCCATTATCGGTGATGGTGCAATGGGCGGCGGAATGGCTCTTGAAGGCCTCAATCACCTGGGACATACGGGTACGGATATGCTCATAATCCTCAACGATAACGAGATGTCCATTTCCCCTAACGTCGGAGCTATTTCCCACCACCTGACCCGTCTGATCACAGATCCGAGGTATAACAGGATCAAGAAGGATGTATGGAATGCCCTCGGCAAGATACCTTCTCTGGGTGAAAGAGTTAGAAATGCTGCTCATGCAGTGACCTCCGGACTGAAGAAGACTCTTGTTACACCTGATACACTGTTTGACGATTTTGGTGTCCGTTACATCGGTCCTGTTCCCGGAAACGATCTTGCCGCTATCACGGGTGTTCTGCAGAGGGTTTCTGAGATATCAGGTCCGGTGCTGCTTCACGTTATAACAAAAAAAGGCAAGGGGTTTGAACCTGCCGAACTTGATGCCACCGGATACCATGGAGTATCTGCCTCCAACGGCAGAAAGAGAAAAAGAGAAACTTTCACAGCTGCCTTTTCCAGAACAATGGTTGAGATGGCTTCCGAGGATGACAGAGTTGTTGCTATTACCGCCGGAATGCCTGACGGAACCGGACTGGACAGATTCGCAGCAGAGTATCCGGACAGGTTTTTTGATGTCGGAATAGCTGAACAGCATGCCGTTACGTTTGCATGCGGACTTGCCTTCGGCGGCCTCCGGCCGGTTACCGCTATCTACAGTACATTCCTGCAGAGGGCACTTGATCAGGTAATACACGATGCAGCGCTGCAGAGCGCTCCGGTTATTCTCGCGCTGGACAGGGGCGGAGTTGTCGGAGAAGATGGCCCTACACATCACGGTGTTTTTGATATTTCCATGCTCCTTCCCCTGCCGAATATCAGGATCGGAGCACCAAGAAATTGCGCTATGCTTGAAATGCTTCTGAGAAGAGCGGTTCAATTCGAAGAGAATCCTACCGCGATAAGGTATCCAAGGGGAGAGGAACCGGCTGTTGAATTTCAGAATCCCCAGAGTGCTGAGCCCGGCATCGGTCAGCTTCTCATGGAAGGTAATGATGTTCTTATCATTGGTGTTGGTATTATGGCTCTTGTCGCTTTAGAAGCTGCTGTGCTCCTTGCTGCTGACGATGTTTCCGCTGCCGTTTACGATCCGATCTGGCTGAAACCGGCCCCGATTGAGGAGATCAAATCCCTCGCGGAAGCATGCGGCCGGGTGGTTATCGTTGAAGATGGAAGCGTGACAGGCGGATTCGGCTCCTTCATCAGTTCACATCTCCACGGTGAATCTGTGCTCGAAATTGGTATTCCAGATGAATTTCAGCCCCATGCACCAAGGGAGGAGCTCATGCGGCGCATGGGTCTTGATCCCCGGGCGCTAGCTGAAAGGATCGGTGATTTTGTTGGTTCATGACCCTGCAGTTGTCAAAAGGCTCTGTCTTTACGTCGACAGGTTCAATCCACCGTACGCAGGATTGATTAGAAACCTCATATCGTATTGTGAGAAGTACGGTATCTCCCTCAGATCGGCAGCTCCGTCCGCCGATCATCTGAAGGACTTCGATATCCCCGAAAATGACAATTGTGATATGGCTATCGTCCTGGGTGGCGATGGCACAATTCTTCGCGGAATGGGTTATTTCAAAGAGTTCAATACGCCCCTGCTGGGTGTGAATGCCGGTCATCTGGGATTTCTCGCCAGTGCAGAAAAGAGCGGTATCAGGGAGGCAATAACAAGGATTTCCGAAGGCGATTATTACATAGATACAACCTATGTGCTCAAAGCTGAATTCCCCTCCGAGCATACCATTTCCGCTATTAATGATTTCAGCATCAACCGTTCCATGGTCGGGGGCATACTTCATTTCAATCTCTACATTAACAATACCGAAGTGGCTCACATGGCCGGTGACGGGCTTATCATATCAACACCTTTTGGATCAACGGCGTACAGTCTTTCATGCGGAGGTCCGATACTTGATCCGGGGCTGCCGGTTATTCTGGTTGTTCCGATATGCCCTCATTCACTTTCTCTGCGGCCCCTTGTTGTTGCCGATGACAGTACCATTTCGGTGGAGATACGTGATCTAAGAGGCACCGGCCCTGTTGTATCTGCGGATGGATCTCCTTCCGGAACTCTCAAGTCCGGTGAGATCCTGAAGGTTACCAGAGG
>QNDS01000199.1 GCA_003644925.1 Candidatus Fermentibacterota bacterium | reverse complement strand
TTCAGGAAGAAGGCTTCCGTCTTCCTTTCTCCCGAAGGGTTTTTTGTTGTATCAATGGAAGCTGACAGCAGGGAAAATGCAGCAGCTATCGTGAACGACATCATAGCTTTCTCCAACGAGGAGCTTTCAACGATAGTTACCAGCAGAGCCCGGAGAAGCAGACTGGCAGCAGAAGAGTTTCTCAGCGCGGCTGAGGATTCCCTTCTTATAGCGCAGGATAGAATGGAGCTATTCCGCGCGGAAACCGGATTGCTGTTTCCCGAGCATCAGGGCGCTCTGTCCATGGAAATGCTAGGTACCCTTGAAACGGAGCTGATCCTTGCCGAAGCAGAACTTGCCGGTGTCAGCGGCACAATGTCATCATCCAGCACAGCGTATCTTGAGATAGCCAGGAGGGTTGCGTTCCTCAGAAGCAGTATGATGGGTAAAGCTGCCGGGGACAGCCTCAGTTTCTTCCCGGGGATGGACAGTATGCCTGCCATGCTCAAGGAATACGAAAACATCGCAATCAACCTCGAAACCAGACGGGCGATCTACCTGATGCTCAGACAGGAACTCGAATCCCTCAAACTTGAGGAAGCGAAGGATAGCCCTACATTGGAAATACTGGTGCCTGCCGTTCCCTCCGCTCTCAGATCCTACCCAAAGAGGGGCAAAATAGTTATCCAGTACACCGCTCTGGCGTTCTTCCTTTCCCTTCTATGGATTGCCGTTATCACCTACACGAAACAGCTTCTGGACGATTCCAGTACCGGCCCATTCTGGAAAAATATATTGAAGATCTCAAGAAGCCAGCTTTTTCCCGGCCGGAAAAGAAAAAAGGGTTATCACAGACCATCCTGATTATATGCATCCATCACTGAATGGAAAAACTGATTAATCATGATTCACAGAAAATTCGATCCGAATAAAGATAAGGAAGCCTGCCACAGGATATGGCGGGAAGTTGGCTGGGTTGAGAGTGAAGAGCATGAAAAAGCCATGGATATCTTTCTGCAGGGCAGCCGTGCACTTGTAGGTGAACTTAATGGAAACACTGAAGCATTGGTTATCTCCACGCCCGGCTCCTTCAGATATCTTGATGAGGATCTCCCCCTTTGTGCCGTATGCGGAGTTACAACAAGTTATGTCGGCAGAAGACGGGGACTTGCGGGAAAATTAACCGCAGAGCTTGTAGCCCTTGATGCCGCAGAAGGGGCATATATCGCGGGGCTGGGAATATTCGATCAGGGATACTACGATAAACTTGGATTCGGAACAGGACCTTACGAGACCTATGTGGGATTTGATCCCGCCTCTCTGGATCTTGATGTAAATCCTCCTCCGCCTGTGCGTCTTACGAAGGATGACTGGGAGCTGGTTCACAGATCCAGACTGAAGAGAATGCTTGTTCACGGAAATACCTCCCTTATGCGGGAAGAGATAACCAGAGCCGAGATGCAGTGGGGCAAAAACGCTTTCGGTCTCGGATACATGGACACTGAAAATGAACTGCTCTCACATCATTTCTGGTGCGGACCCGCAGAGGGTGAGCACGGTCCCTACACGATCAACTGGATGTGTTACAGGAATCAATTCCAGTTCCTGGAGCTTCTGGGTCTTGTAAGGAATCTGGGTGATCAGGTGCATCTTGTAAAACTCAACGAGCCTGCAGCTATCCAGGTGCAGGATCTTCTTAAGACTCCCTTCAGGAATTTCAGGAAAACCGAGAGATCCAAATACGAAGCCGCAAGCAAAGCGATGGCATACTGGCAGATCCGAATATGCAACCTTGAAAAGTGTCTTGAAAACACTGTTCTTCCCGGTGAGCCCGTAAGTTTCAATCTCAGATTGAAGGATCCTATCGAGAATTATCTTGAGCAGGATGCTCCATGGCATGGAATATCCGGCAGCTATATAGTTTCGCTGGGAACTGAATCCTATGCGAAGAAAGGGTGTGACAGCTCTCTTCCCATGCTTGAAGCTTCTGTTGGCGCATTCTCAAGGATGTGGATTGGAACCAGGCCGCCATCGGGACTTTGTGTAACTGATGAGCTTTGCGGACCTGATGAGCTGATCCGAAAACTGGACAGAGTATTCAGGCTCCCAACTCCCAGAATCGACTGGGATTATTAAGAGGGGGACAATATGAAAGTTGCCGCATTTGTTGGAAGCCCAAGACCTGATGGTGTTACCGATGCTGTAGTAAGGCAGGTTCTGCGCGGCGCGGAAGATACTGGAGCCGACACCACTTTATTTCATATCGGGCTGCTTCACATCATGGGCTGTCATGCATGCATGAAGTGCCGGAAAACGGGCGTATGTGTTCTTGATGATGATATGAGACCTCTGTTCGAGGAACTTAGAAAAGCGGATTGTATTATCCTGGGTACACCCATTTACTTCTACTATATGACTGCCCAGATGAAGGCTTTCACCGACAGGCTTTTCAGCCTTATAGGAGAGGGGTTCAAGAGCAGGCTTGGTCGAAAGAAAACCGTTTTCGTCGTTACCCAGGGCGCTGAGAAACCGGAACTGTTCATCAATCAGATAGACAGCATGAAGGAAGCGTGGGGTATGGCGGGACTTGATATCATCGAAACTGTCCAGGTGTGCGCTCTGGAAAGCGCCGAAGAAGTGATGGAAGATGAAGAGCTTATGAGGCAGGCTTTTCTCACCGGCGTGGATCTCTGCAGACTTGGGATTAAAGTGTTTCCAGCATCTCCGAAGTGAGCTTCCTGTAAATACGGAAGCGCAATCCGCCAATGTGTTTCCCTCCGTACCATCTGGCAACCGCGACAAGGATATTCTCAGCGGATGACTTGCGCAGTACGTCCAGAATGATGCTTCCCGCGCCGCTTTCGCCTCCATCACCTTTCATCTCGGTTATTCTTCCATCCAGTGCAAGCCTGCATGCCCAGCTTACGTGGCTGGCTTTGCGCATTCTGCAGTGACTGACCAGCTCCTTCAGAGCCTTTGCAGGTTCCTGTCCGGGGGCCAGTCGAATGCCGCCTGCTGCAAATCTGCAGGCACCGGCGCTCGTTTTCGGACCCTTTACCGGCGTTGACAATTGCGGTACTTCCCTATCTTCGGAAGAAATAGCGGTAGAAAACAGTATCGGATGTTTTTCTGATAAAGCGCACGAGGCATGAAATAACTATCCATGTAAAAGCTATTCTGCCGAAAAGAACGCCGGTAATACTCCCTCCGAGGGACATCATCAGAAGAGTATCCTCGACAATGGCGTGTGAAAGCCCCATCAGGGATATGGAGAAGAAAACATCCCTGCTGGAGAGTTTCCCCGAATTAACATCACGGATGATCAGTCCGCCTCCGTAGGAAATACCCAGAACCATACCCAGTATGGTTACTGCGCTGGCGGATCTGCCTATACCCATCGAAGTCAGCACAGGTTCGAGCAATGTGTTCATGATCCTTGTAATACCAAGCCTGTCCAGGATCTTCATCAGGATTATCAGCACAAGTACGATAAAGAAAATTACAGCAAGGTTCTGCAATTGTGAGAAAGCCCATGAACCCAGGCTGTCGTTGCCCGGTGATGCTTCCCAGAGGATATGCCCCTCTTCCTGCAGAAAGCCTCCCAGAGTATAGACAGTGTTGAGGATGAATCCAAAAAGAAGCGCGCACAGTATCCGGAAAGGTATCATGAAGCGTATGCGTACGCCTGTCTTTCTGGCTATTGTAGTCTCGACGGCCATGGAGTGAGCAACAAGTATCATGCAGGCAATAACAGTTATCTGGGCTGTTGACATGTGAAGACCGGGAGCGATCGATGCGAATATTACGATTCCGCCGTACATGTTGGTGACAACAGCGGTTGCCCATACAAGCCCCATCTCACCGGGCAGGCCCACCAGGCTCATGACGGGCTCGAAGGCTGTTGCTATGTATTTTACCAGGCCCAGCTCACCCAGGATTTTTACTGCGATGACAACAGGGACCATTATACGGAAAAGGATGAAGCTGACCCCCGCGGCCTCCCTGATCTGTTTCCATGCTGTTGCGAGTAGAGTCAAATCATGTCCTTCCATATTCTGCGGAAGATAATCAAATTTCGTATAATCCGGATAGACCAACAGGGAATTCATGTATCTGTTTACGACAGGGGTGATGGCAAGTGCTTGAGATGCTTTTCAGGCTTTTCCGGGAGAACGGCGAAGAACTGTTTCTTGTGGGCGGTTATGTGAGGGACAGGCTTCTGGCAAGAAAAACCGAAGATTACGATTTTGCGACCAGCGCCAGACCTGAGGTTACAAAAGATATACTTGAATCGAACGGCTTCCGCGCGATTCCCATCGGAATGGAATTCGGTACTGTCGCTGCCGTCATAAATACCGGATCAGAGCTGACCCCGATACAGATAACCACATACAGGTGCGCGGAGAGTTACCGCAAGGGTTCCCGTCATCCCGATGTTGTCTTTGGCAGTAATCTTGAAGAGGATCTTGTAAGGCGTGATTTCACCGTGAACGCAATCGCCATGGATGAAAAGGGAGCCATTATCGATCCCATGGACGGCAGAAAAGATTTGAAGGGAAAGGTCATCAGGACTCCTCTGAATCCGGAAGAGACCTTCAGTGAAGACCCGCTCCGTATGCTCCGGGCTTTCCGATTCGCCTGTCGCCTCGGTTTTTCGATCGAGAAAAAGACGCTCGAAGCGATAGGGAAAGAGCATCGCCGCATCATGGATATATCACGGGAACGCTGGAAAATGGAAATGGACTCCCTGCTTACAACTGAAAATGGGAAAGAGGTCGCAAGAGTTCTTCAGATTATGAGGGATTCGGAAATCCTTCAGGACATGATCCCGCGCTTTCGGGAAATGTTCATGCTCAGCGGAATACCGCAGGGCAAAGCTCACTACGGTGATATCTGGGAGCACACACTTGATGTTGTTATGAATACGAACGGTGATACCGCCTGCCTTCGGTGGGCAGCCCTTCTGCACGATATTGGAAAACCTCCCTGCAGAACCGTCGATGAAGATGGAAATACGCATTTCTACGGTCACGAGAAGGTCGGCTCTGATAGAGTGAATGAGACAGCTGAAAGTTTCAGGTTTTCAAAAAAGGAGAAGAAGTGTCTATCCTTCCTCGTAAAGAATCACATGAGGCCTGTACTCTATTCGGACGACTGGTCCGACAGGGCTGTGAGAAAACTTGCCGCGGAATCCGGGGAATACCTGGAACCTCTGCTGGACCTTGCGCAAGCTGATATCGCCGCACATTCCGAACCCTATTCTTCAAACGGTGCCGTGAGGATGGCTGAACTGCGGGAGAGACTGCGCAGACTTTCGCCGGATACCCGCAGGCGGGTGCTTCCCCGGGATCTCGGGAAACTGCTTATGAAGAGTGCAGATGAGGTATCGCCGCCTGAAATCGGAGTGATCCTCAGCAATCTTGAAGAACTGGCTTATCAGGGAATACTTCCTGAAATGGCGTCCCCTCAGGTCTATCTTGATTACCTTGCCGAACACCCGGAGCTCAAACGGAAACAGCATATCTGAACTCAGGCGAATCCGGATCCCGAACATTGACACATAATTTTTTTTATATATCTTACTGACCGAACGGTCAGTCAAACAGGAACAGGTGATTTATGACTACAAGAGACAATATACTGAATGCCGCCGAGGAGATTTTTGTCAGCAGCGGATTCTCCGGCTCCTCCATGAAAAGTATCGCGGAGCGGGCTGATGTGGCGAAAAGCCTTCTTTATCATTACTTCTCATCCAAAAGGGAATTATGGGACGAGGTAATTCAAAGAAGGGTATCCCAGGCAAAATTACCCGAACGGATGATAGAGATGGTGTCATCCATCGCTTCGGAGGGTCTGAGGGCAGTAAGGAGCAGGAAGAACCACACCACCTATTTTGAATTCCTGAGGGATAACCCGCAGTTCGTGCGGATGCTTGCATGGCTCAATGCAGAACAGGCATTCCCCATGGACCCTCCTCTGGAAATGAGGAAAGAAGTAATTGAGAAACTAAACGAACTCCAGAAAAAGGGTGTATTCAGGGATGATATAGACCCCAGAATGTTCGTTATCTGCTTCATGGCCATCT
>QNDS01000198.1 GCA_003644925.1 Candidatus Fermentibacterota bacterium | reverse complement strand
TACCTTATACCGCCCAAAAGTGAAATACTTGACAACATTGACCATCTGGTCCTTGCCTATGACGGACCCTCGGAAGCCCATGATACGAACCGCGAAAGCGGTAGCCATGAAAAAGTGATAAAAGCAATGGAAACGGCATCCGGAAGGGTAAGACTCTGGACTATCACAGTTCTGACCAGACATAATATGAACCGTCTTGACAGTATTATGGAAACAGCTGCCAAATATGGATTTCAGACCACTTTCCAGACCCTTCACCATAACGAGAAACTCGGCGGTGATACATCGGGTATGATGCCTTCGAGGGATGAGTATTCGAAGGTCTACGCAGAACTGCTTAAACTGAAGAAAAATGGAGCTCCCATCGCAAATTCAAGCAGATACCTGAAGAGTCTCATGAATTGGCCCGATTATTCTATTACAAGGATGCAGGAGAAATTTCACGGCGTCTCATGCAGAGCCGGAAGAATGTACTGCAATATAGACGCGGATGGAAAGGTTTACCCATGTTCCCTTCTTATAGGCCTCTACCCCCGGGCCATCAGTGCCCTGGATGCCGGATTTGCAGAAGCGTTCGACAGAACATCTGAGCTTCCTTGTCAGGCATGCACTGCAAGCTGCTATACAGAATACAATTACCTTTACAGTCTCAGCCCCTCTGTAGCATTGCAATGGAATAAAGCAGTGAGGGATACTGACAGGATGATGAAGGAAAGATCAAAGTCATAACACGCGGAGGAGTGTAATGCCAGCATTGCCTGAATATCGAACCAGAATTCTTCTTGAACGGGAAAACGTACCATTGGTAAATGGAATCTTCGTCAGCCCGGGTGACGAATATCCCTCCAGCATCCCCGAGATGCCTGTTTACCTTAAAGCGCAGATACCCGGGGCAACCAGCAGAAAAAAACATGGTCTGGTCCGGAGGGTCGATACCCCCGAAGAGCTTCAAGAAAACCTTGATACTCTCCTCTCTCCAGGATCATGGGGACAGGCGGAAGGTGTTCTGATCACAAACGGTCTTGACCTTCGGGACGAGTACTACGCGGGCTGTATGCTCGATTTCGGTTCAGAAGATAACCTGCCCGGCGGTATACTGCTTTTCAGCACCGAGGGCGGTTCCGGCGTTGAAGGACGGAGCGGAACCCTTCTGAAAATGCGTTTTTCTCTTCTGCACCCTCCCTCATCTGACAGAATTAAGAAAGAACTGAAGGGACTGGAAGGTCTGAGAGAGCACGCAGCTGTCTCAGAATTCCTGAAAGGTATGATAAGTACCTTTATCGGGTACAAACTTATCGTACTGGAGATCAATCCATTAGGTGTATTGAACGATGGTTCTGTAGTTGCTGTGGACTGCAGAGCAGAATTTGAAAAATCCGCTGTCAGAAAAGCTGACAGGGATGTTTTCTTCCCTCCCGGTCTCAAGTCATCCAGGGATCTTACGGAGCTGGAAGAAGTAGTTGAGCTTATCAACAGGGATGACCCATCCGGTACAGGTTTTTTCAGGCAGAACAGAGAAACCCCCTCAGAAGGAGCGTTCAGGGTCGCCACCAACCTTTGCGGTGGTGGCGGTAAAATGCTCTGGGAAATGACCACAGGTTCAAGAACGGATATTTTCACCATGAACGAATCCGACACTTCCGGAGGTTTATCAGCGTTCAAGAGCTACCGCATCCTGATGGTAATACTGGCGCAGAGGGATGCTCAGGTTCTTCTTCTGACAGGTTCCGGAATGGCTTTCCAGAATCAGCATCACCTTGCCGCGGCAGTCTGGAAGGCGCTGCGGGAAAGCCCCACCCCTCTTCCCTCTCTTCTGCGATTCGGCGGAACGGATGAGGATAAAGCCAGAGAGCTCTTCGAAAGGGTATCGGGAACCCTGCCTGTTCGTGTAAAAACCTATCCTGCTGTTGTTTTTCCGAACGCAATGGTAGATGACATCATGGATATGGCAGGAGAGACAACAGAAACAGTACAAAGATATAAAGCGCCCCGGGGGAAACCCGAGATTATCGTTGAGATCCCACCCGGCAGGATATACTTCTTCCCGCAGAAGTGGCGGAATGATGAAATCCCGCCATCCATAAAAGCATGTCCAACAGGCTTTCTGCAATGGAAGAATGGATTCCTGCACACAGACCCGGAAGCCCGGTGCATAGGCTGTCTCATGTGTGAGACCGCAGCACTGCTGGATGGAAACGCAGAAATTCTGATAGAACTTGAAATGCCGGAGGTGGTAGACTGATGGCTGGAATATTGAAATACATTGCCGGCATAGAGACACCGAAAACACTGGTTTTCGGAATAACGGGAAAGCAGGGCAAAAGTAAATCGCGCCTCATGAGGAAATTCGGTACCGAGATCATCGCGGGCTGCACTCCGGGAAAGGGAGGCCAGGAGGTTGACGGCGTACCGGTTTTCAATTCTGCTGCAGAAGCGGTCAGTGCATTCCCGCAGCTTAACTCCGCTGTTCTCTTCGTTCCCGCCGGAGCTGTGAAAATAGCTGCAATTGATGCCCTGGATGCCGGATTGAAATTCCTCGTTCTCACGGCTGACGGAGTCCCGGCGCAGGATGAAATATTTCTGAAAGAATACGTTTCCACGAAAGACTCGGTCTACCTCGGACCCAATACAGTCGGGCTGCTTGATACGGAGGGTTACCTTTTCGGTCTGATTGGAGGCAGCGCCACATGGGCTATGAAGAACTACAAACCCGGGAAAGTGGGCGTTGTATCGCGTTCCGGCGGCCTTTCACAGCTTCTCGGAGCCTTTCACTGCAGACCGAACCTCCCAGGCCCGCGGGCGGACGGTTCCTACGGACCTCTCTGGGGGGATGATTATCCCGGCTTGTCTGCCGTCCTGTGTGTCGGCGGAGACCCGGTTCCGGGAATATCCATGCTGGATGCTGCAATCGCCTTTGAGAAGGATCCCAGAACCGAGGTGATGGCTGTTTACGGCGAGACGGGTACGACCCAGGAGAACGACCTGGCCAGTGCTGTAATGAACGGAGAGATAACAAAACCTGTTGTTGTCTTCCTCGGAGGTAAATTCACTAAAGCAGGTGTTTCGCAGAGCCATGCCGGAGCGATGATAAGGAATGAGAATGAGACCTGGGAAGCCAAACAGAAAGCCCTCCTGGATGCCGGTGTAACCGTCGTTGAGAGGCCAGATGCTGTATTCGGTGCAGTTCTCGGAAAACTGAAGGAATCCTGAGGGTATTGATTCGCTGGAGGAGTTTATGAAATACAGAAGATTCGGTGAATTGAAATGGGAAGTATCCGCCCTTGGTTTCGGGATCATGCGCCTGCCCCACAAAAAGAAGGAATCCTCCGCTATTCTGGAGGAAGAGGCTTCGTCATTACTTCATTTCACCATAGATAATGGTGTTAATTACCTTGATACAGCCTGGAATTACCATGACGGAGAGAGTGAGTCATTCCTCGGAAGAGCACTGAAAGGCGGTTACAGGGAGAAGGTGAGGATAGCTACCAAACTCCCTAGCTGGAAAATAGAGAAGAAGGATGATTTTGACAGATACTTCGATGAACAGATGGAGCGTCTTCAGACTGATTTCATTGATTTCTATCTTCTCCACGCCCTTCAGAGGGACTGGTGGGACAAGGTTAAGAACCTTGGGTACCTGGACTGGGCGGAGAAAAAATTAGCGGACGGAACGATCAGGCACCTCGGTTTCTCATTTCACGACCAGCTTCCCCTTTTCAAGAGGATTGTAGATGAGTACGACAACTGGACCATGACCCTCCTGATGTACAACTATATGGATGTGGATTTCCAGGCGGGAACTGAAGGTGTGAAGTATGCCGCCGATAACGGCATTGCAGTTGTGGCTATGGAACCTCTCCGCGGCGGACTCCTTGCAAAGGAACCTCCATCATCCGTGAAGAAGATCTTCGATGAAGCGGAGATTCAGAGAACTCCGGCCGACTGGTCGCTTCAATGGCTGTGGGACAAAGGTGAGATAGCTACGGTCATAAGCGGAATGAGCACCATGGAGCAGCTCCGGCAGAACATCGACAGTGCCTGTAATTCCGGAATTGAAAGTATGACGGAGTACGAAGAAGAGGTTCTTGCGGGGATCAGGGAGGAATACCGGAAGAAGGCTTCAATTCCATGTACTGACTGCAGGTACTGCATGCCCTGCCCCGAGGGAGTCGCAATTCCCTCGATCTTCGGATACTACAATATGAGCGAAATGTACGAAGCCCCTGATACCGCCAGGATCTACTACACCTTCCTCGATGAGCAGAACAGGGCATCAAGCTGTACGGAGTGCGGCAAATGTATGGATTTATGTCCCCAGCACATAGAGATCATCAGTTTATTGAAGAAAGCCCACGAACTGCTGGCGCCCGCTCAGTAGTACCTGCTTCTGAAATACGTGATCACACTTCTCATGTACTCCATTGCAGAAAGTTTGTACGGGAATTCCCTCTGCTTGATACAGTACCCCTTCCAGACCTTATCCATGATGTCGTAAACCGGGTCAAGAGGAAGATCGATAAGAGTTCTGATGTTATCCCGCAGCATGGGGTACTCAATAGCAAGAGCGAAGAGTTTCCGCAGCCTCTCCCTCCTCTCCCGATCAGAAATCTTCAGAATACTGCAGTCAAAAAAGGAATCCGGCGCGTCCGCTGAATCCTCCTCCTCCATGAAACCGTTCTCAATGCAGAATCTGCCTATCTCGGTCTTCGGATACGGCTGCAGTAGAGTGGCGAATGCAAAATCAGGCTCAATGGAGCAGTTCAAGGCAAGTGTATCAAGATCATCTTCGAGTGTGCCTGTAGGAATTCCCATAATATTCTGGGTGACCAGCACAATTCCCGCATTTTTTACTGACCTGCAGGCCAGCTCGATTGTCTCCCTGCTCATGTTCCTGTTCAATATCCCGTTGCGCAGCCTGTCGGAAGCCGACTCTATGGCCATTTTGACACTTACGCAGCCCGCATTTTTCAGTGCTTCTGTGATCTTGTCGTCAACGAGGTTGGCTCTGAGGTGACAATGGAATGGAAGACCTATTCTGTCTTTATATACCCGGCAGAATTCGAAAACCCACTCCCGCTCCAGAATAAATATATCATCCTGGAAGATAACCATCTGAAGATCAGAATTATCACTTCTGATTTTTTCGATCTCCAGAATTACGTTTTCAACGCTACGCCTCCTGCACATCCTTCCCAGACCTTTGTAAAGCCTGGTAAAAGAGTGGTTGAAGCAGTAGCTGCAGTCGTACGGGCAGCCTCTGCCAGCTATTACGAATATCGCTTTGCTGTTGAGTTTTTCTTCGTACCTGCCAAGCATCTTCCTGTCGGGAAAGGGAATGGAATCAAGATCCTCGCAAAGCGGAAGCAGGGGATTCTGAATGATGTTCCCTTCTCTCTCAAATCTGAGATTCCCGACACTTCCCAGGTTTCTCTTTCCTTCCAGTGCTTCGAGAAGCTGCAGAAAAGCGACTTCCGCTTCGCCTCTGATGACGAAATCCAGCTGATCGCTTTCTTCAAGGGTCTCCGGGAAGAAAGTCGGGTGAGCACCGCCCATAACGGTGATAACATCAAAATTCTTTCTGATTCTCTCTACAGCTTCGAGGTATTTCCTGTGAAAACCTGTTGTACAGCCGAAGGCAACTACATCCGGAGCAAATTCCCTGACCGTTTCAAGAAGGTCACTCTCATTCAGAGCGGCTGCAATAACTTCATGCCCCGCAAGTTTTGATACTGTGGATATGTAGGATACTCCCAGCGGCACGGTTATCAGATCATGTGTCAGGAAGAGTATTTTCATTAAGACTGCCCCGGATCTTTAGTTCTTTTAAAAACTATCAAAGCTATGACTATTCCGATGACAGCAAGAGACGGAACGACCGTATTTACCTTCACTATTCGCCCCTTCCGGTGCGGATTCCGTCAGTCCTGTACTATCAGTTTCGCCGTCTGGCGGATGTTTCCAGGCCCTGAAGCCTCTATCAGGTACATTCCGGAAGGTATCCCGGTCAGATCGAGTACTCTATCCCCTTCTGCAAGGCTCCAGTCAAGCAGTTTTCTGCCTGAAAGGT
>QNDS01000197.1 GCA_003644925.1 Candidatus Fermentibacterota bacterium | reverse complement strand
GGTGAATCCTGTCTGTATCCCGGTTTTCACGATATTCTTGACGAACTGTTCAGATTGAACATTCCGGTGGCGCTAACCACAGCAGGTCCCAGTATCGAAGCCATGTCGGACGAAGAGGTCAGAAAACTCCACGATGTGGATTTCTCCCTGGACTTTCCACAGAGGGAACTTCATGACAACTGGCGGGCCGAAGGCGCCTTCGATATGGTGTACAGAGGGATCGACAGGTGCAGATCTCTTGGAGTCACCGCTTCTGTCGCCATGTGCCTCATGAAGCAGAATGCCTCCCGTATGAAGGATATGTGTTCACTCTGCGGTGACCTTGGTGTGTCATTGCGGGTGAATGCATACAAAGCTGTTAAAGGGAAGGAATTTGAACCTGATTACGATTCCTTCTGGCAGGCAATACAGACCCTTTTTACAGAAGCGAAGGCTGTAGCCTGCTCCGAACCGGTGGTAAACGCCGCTCTGGCGGCAGACCATGGTCCCGGAGGGGAATTTCCTGTAAAGGGCAGCCCCTGCGGCGTTTCTTCACTACGCTTGAGACCGGGCGGTGAGATCATGCCATGTGTGTACTGGGATCACAGCCCTGTAACCATGGAGAAGTTTCTGTCGGGGGAAATGGATCTCCCATCCGGATGCGATCTCCCTGTGCCTGCGTTCTGCGATGGTTGTGACTGGTTCGATGTGTGCCGCGGAGGCTGCTCGGGCCGAAGGCTCTATACCGGCAGACCGCAGCCGGACATCTACTGTTTCATGAAGGAGGGACGCAAGGTTCCGCAGCTTGCCCGGAAACCCGTTCTCAAAGGAGACGACTACATACATGCATCGTACCTCTGTACCATTATAGCGGAATTCGTGGAATGAGCTCCGGATCATCCTTTCTGCACACCTACGATGTGAAGGGCGAAAAAGTTTACTTTCATTCCCTCACACTCGAACTGTACCGCTCGCCTGCGCAATGCCCGTCTCCGGAACGGGAACAGGAGCTGCTCGCTTCCTACCGCAGAAAAGCAGGCGAAAACAGCGGCATTATAATGGGCTGCATGTTCCTCACGACAAGGTGCGCACGAAGGTGCGGGTACTGTTTTCTGCAGGATGTTCAGCGGGGGGACATGAGCACAGCAGAGATAGATGCGGGGCTTGAGCTTATAGGATCAGGTCCTGCGGATCTTCTGCTGTACGGTGGAGAACCGTTTCTGAGACCGGATCTTATTCTTCATGTTATCCGCAGAGTGAGAAACAGCGGCGCGGAGATAAACCTCTCCGCCGCCACAGGAGGTGTTCCTGTCGATCCCCCGCTTGCCGGTGAACTGGCTTCTGCGGACGCATTCATAATAGTTTCCATCGATGGCCCTCCAGCTGTACACAACAGCGTAAGGCATCTGATCAACGGAGAAAACTCGTTCGAAATGGCCGAAGAAGCTTTTCATTTATTCAGAAACGCCGGATGCAGAGTGGGGATATCCGTCACGCTTACAGAAGAAAATATAGAAACCGCCCGGGAGGATTTCCTGTGGCTTTTAGATCACTTCGAGCCTGATGACATGGGACTGAATCCATGGCTGCATCCACTGAAGGGCGGCAGGGTGAATCCGATGCAGACCACCGGCCCGGGCATTTTAGAGGCCGTTGTCTCCTGCATGGAAACAGCCATCGACCGGGGCATGTACATAGAACAGCTCGCCAGAAGGGTAAGACCCTTCGCCTGCCGGACTCCGAGGCTCAAGGACTGCGCTTCCGCCGGGGGCAGACTGGTGCAGGTTCCCGGAGGAACTGCAGGTACCTGCGACTGCATGACCGTTTGCGGCGATCATGGTGTAAACCTGGAAGATACCGGTGATCTGAAAGGTCTGCTTTCCCGGTTCAGAGACCTGTCTCCCGTCAATTTTCCCGATTGTATTACCTGTCCCGTCCTTTCCCTGTGCGGAGGGGGATGCAGATACGATGCGTACCATGCGTCCGGGGTGCTCAGCGGTTCCCGCACTGAAAGGTGCTCCTTCGAGCGGGAATTCCTCAGATGGATGATAGAAAGGTCGGTTGCCCGCGGGCGGGCATCGCTCATCCCCGCAGGCGGTTTTGATACCTGCGCCATGCCCATGCCGGTTGGAACCATGATTGGCGAAGAGCAGAGTGTGGACAGTTGATCTGGAAACACGGCAATACCTGGTTTGATCCTGTAACGCTGCGGATCTCCGTAGGTACTCCGCTTGAGGACGGAGGCGCGGAAGTTCCCCCCGCCCCTGATGCCCCGGCCGCAGCAGTCCAGGCTGTTGTGACCAGAAGATGCAACCTCTCGTGCGGCTACTGCAATGTGAGGCTTTCGGGGGATTCCCCCGATGATATGACCCCCGAAACTGCAGACCGGGTGATAAAGACTGCCGCGGACGCCCCCCCGGGCAGGCTGGTGATGGTAACAGGCGGAGAACCACTGCTTCTTCCCGATATAGCTTTCCGCATTCTTGAAAGAGTTGCTCCGCCGAAAGTTCTGTTTACAAACGCAACACTCATCACCATGGAGATAGCTTCCGGGCTGAAGCGGATGGGAGTATCTCCCGTCGTCTCGCTGGACGGTATGGAAAGTGCTCACAATTCGCAGCGATGCGGTTCCTGGGCCCGGGCAGCGGAGGGGCTGGATATTCTAAGAGAAAACGGGGTTCCCTACGGAATCTCAACCGTGGTCGGGCATCATAACTGGAGGGGCATCGGAACCGTTATGGAGCAGATGTTCAGAAGGTTCATGCCGACCAGCATGGGATTCAATATTCTTCACTGGACTCCCGGTAACTTTGATCCGATCCCGGCTGAGTCTTATTCGGATGCCGTCGGCAGCGTTTTCAACACTGCTCTTAGACACGGCATCTTTGTTGATCAGATAGCGCGGAGGATTGATCCTATCGTAAGCGGTGTATACAGACACAGAGACTGCGCCGCCCTGGGGGGCAAGATAGTCTTCCATCCAGACGGCAGAACATCGAATTGCATAAGCGGAAGATCCATGGAGGACTGGTCCATGCGGATACCGGCGGGCATGGAATACTGCGCGCAGTGCCATGCAGCTGGAATCTGCGGCGGAGGCTGCGCATGGGACGGGATACATCTCGGGGGTTCTTTAAAACCGGATGCCCGGCACTGCATGTGGGTCAGGCATATACTTGACCTTTTCCTGGAGGATGTTGAAAAACATTTCCCTGCCGGTTCTGTTTCCCGCGTGGAATTGAAGAAGAGGTACGGGATGCTTATTACCAGGGGCGGCTCTCCCCTTACCGCATCCATAGGCCACCGGGAATGACAGACATCCGGGCATGGAGCGCGGAGCAGGCCAGGGAATACACAGAAGGCAGAGTGCCCTCGGCAGCCGATGGATATATACTGGAAGAACTCAGCAGGATATCACCCCGCACTGTCGTTGAAATAGGCTGCGGGCCTGGAACTATAGCGGAGCAGGCCCTTTTTGTAGAGAATTATATCTGCACTGACGTTACCATGGAGTTTCTCCGGGCGGCTTACAAAACAAGACCATCCGGTGTCTTCCTCAATTGCAGGGCGGAGACCCTTCCATTCGGAAGCGGCATAGCGGATTGCGTTGTGGCTATGGCTGTTCTTCATCACCTGCAGAATGAGGCACTCCGGCACTCTCTGAGCGAGATACACAGAATCCTGAAACCGAACGGTGTTTTCCTTCTTCTGGAGGACTGGTGTTTTGAAAAGGGGATCACCGGGTTTGAGGAGGAAGCCAGAAAGTTCCGCTTCGGGAATGGGCCTCATGAAAACCATCGTGCAGCGGAGAACTGGCTTTCGGAGATAAGCGCCATCGGTTTTTCATGCGGGGACCCGGTCTGGACCCATAGACCTTTCCACACATCAGCCCCCCATCTCATCCGGTGGCCCGAAGCGGATAGAAAAGTCAGAATGATGGCTCTTGAATCGGTAAGGCAGTAATGAGAATCCTGCTGGTTCAGACCTGGCTCGGGAGAAAACAGCATCCGGTGCTGCCAGTTGGACTGGCGCTGATAGCTGGGTCGCTCCCTTCGCATGAAATCCGGATCGAGGACCTCAATCTCAGCGGGTCACCGATGGACAGGCTCAGATCCGTCCTGGCGGATTACAGACCGGACTGTGTGGGATTCAGCATGAGGAATGCAGACACTACCTCATATACTGACAGATACAGTTACATTTCCCGATGTCTTGAGCAGATCGAACTCACCTCCAGATCATGTCCGGATGCTTACATAATGGCAGGGGGAGCCGGTTTCAGTATTTTCGCAGAGCAGATAATGGGGTACTCCGGGCATATACACTGCGGGGTGACAGGACACGGGGAACTCATCGTGGATAAGCTGGTGGGGGAAAGAGCTTCCGGGATCTTTCGCGGAGCGGAGGGGGTTTTTCTTTCTCCGAGGCTCGATCTGATCAGCGTCGATTCGTACATGCCTTTCGAAAAGAACCTGGCAGTCGGTGTGGAGGTGAACAGAGGATGCGACCGTAGATGCACGTACTGCTCCTACTCCGCGATATCGGGGGAGAGCGTCAGGGAAAGACCGCTCGAACAGATCAGAGAAGATATTCTGTATTTCAGCGGTAAGGGTTCCCGGCATTTATTCCTTATAGCTCCCGTTCTGAACAATCGAAAGGCACGGGGAATGGAAGTAGCCTCGACTATCGGACATCTCAATTCCGGTATTACCTGGGAGGCATACCACACAGCGCTGGATTTTGACAGCGAATACGCGTCATCCATTTTTGATTCAGGCTGCAGAGCGGTTTCCTTCTCTCCCGACGGAGGAACGGCGGGGCAGATGAGGAGAACACGAAAGGATTACGACCCTGCTATACTCGAATCGGCGATCACCGCCGCCGTTTCAAGCGGGATCGAAGTGTCAGTGAACATATTTCCCTGGGATAGCGCTGGAGGAATACCCGAGATGATCCGGGCTTTCCGTAACGGCACCCGATGGGGCAGACTGGCTGGCTCCCGGTTGAGAAGGCTCCGGTTCAGTCTTATCCGCAGGCTGCCCCGGACCCGGTTCGAGCCTGCTTCCGTTTCCCGCAGCGGGAGAATACCGATGAGGGAGTTCGTCAGACCATCCGTGCCGGGAATGCTTCTCTTCCGCGTAATGAAAAGATTGTATGAAAGGGATCTGATTAAAACATGAAGGTTTTGATACTGGCAGCCGGGATCGGCAGCAGGCTGGGCACCCGAATCCCGAAGATACTTTTAGAAGTTGCAGGAAAGACAATTCTCAGCCGTCACCTGACTTCTCTTAAAGAGGCGGGAATCGGCCCGGAGGAAATCACGGTCGTTACAGGTTACAGATCAGATGATGTGACAGGTTCCTGCAGAACGCTCGGGCTGAAAGCCGTCTACAACCCGAAGTGGAATTCTCCCGGCACTTTCTCATCATTTTTCGTGTTGCCCCCCACCGGCAGTTCTCTGCTGATAATCCACGGAGATCTGCTCTGGGAAGCCGGCCTCGCCCGCGGTGCATGTAAACTCCCCGGAGATATAGTGGTACCTGTCGACCCGCGAAACAGTGCCGATGAGGAAGCCATGAAGGCGGAGGTAAGCGGGAGCCGGCTTATCCGACTGTCAAAATCCCTGCCCCTTTCGAGATCCGGAGGAGAATCCATGGGCATCTTCTTTATCCGTAATCACCAGACCATTCACCGGCTTTCGGAGCATTTATCAGATGAGCCTTCGGCAAATTTCGATGATGCGGTGAATCTTGCTGCCGGTTCCCTCAGAACTGAAGCATGGATCACCGACAGGTTTACCTGGGAAGAAGTGGATACGCCCGTGGACCTTGCTGCAGCCAGGATAAAGTTTTCATGAAACAACCGCCCCGGACCTGGGAACCTGTCTGGAAGGAGAGAGTTTCGCAGAATGGACTTATCTCCCGGGCAGGCAGGATACTTGCGTCGCGCGGAGATCTTCAGAAGCTTGTAATGCAGATACTCAGGAGAAACTTCAGGATCACTGAGAATTCGCGCATTCTGGAGGTTGGGTGCGGATCGGGCCCTGTAGCCGGCATGCTGTCACGGCTTACGCCGATGGTGACTGGTGTTGATGTCT
>QNDS01000196.1 GCA_003644925.1 Candidatus Fermentibacterota bacterium | reverse complement strand
TCGATAGCCTCATTCTAATCGAAAACGGTATAGAGAAAGCAAGAGAGATCGAAGTAGCACTGCTTTCTGAATCAGGCATAGTATCATCTTCAGTTGCCGGCGAGATACTTCCGGGCAGGCAGTGGTACGATTACACAGCTAAATACAGTTGCTCCGAATCGAAGCTTCTCATTCCAGCCCCCATCTCTGAAGAACTTTCGAAGGAGATAAGATCCTGCGCCAAGGAGTGTTTCTCCATTCTGGGCGGAACGGGTTTCGCAAGAGTGGATTTCCTTCTCGACAGAGATGGCAGATACTATTTCAGCGAATTGAATACTATTCCCGGTTTTACAGACATCAGCATGTTCCCGAGGCTCTGGGATGCGACAGGAGTCAGTCCATCGGAAGTTATGAACAGGATACTTAAGGAAGCTCTCAGAAGGAATTCTCCGAACATTGAAAGTTCAGTGAAACAGTGAGTAAAATCAGAGTAGATCTCAGAAGTGATACCGTAAGCACACCGGACCATGCGATGAGGAATGCTATGGCCAGGGCAGTGGTGGGTGACGATGTATTCGGTGAGGATCCAACCGTAAACCATTTGGAGAGAATCGTTGCCGAAATGACCGGATTCGATAGAGCGGTGTTCATGCCCACAGGTACGATGTCCAACGGAGTGGCCATAAGAGCACTCACTGCTCCGGGGGATGAAGTAATCTGCGGCAGCAGAAGCCATGTATACCTGTATGAAAGAGCGCAGTTCGCCATGCTTGGCGGTCTTCAGATGCACAGGATAGATGAATCGGAAAACGGGTGTATCCCGCCGGACGAAGTTGAAAAGGCACTATCCAGAGGAGTGGATCAGCATTATGCACCTCGAACACTTGTCACTCTGGAAAACACCCACAATGTCATGGGCGGTCTTGTTCTTCCGGAGAATGAAGTATTGGAAATAGCAGATATCTGCAGTACGAAGGAGGTTTCCGTTTATCTTGACGGCGCAAGGGTCTGGCATGTTATATCCTCATCGGGTGAAAACCTCAGAAAAATACTTTCATATTACAGCATGGTTTCCCTGTGTTTCTCCAAGGGTCTTGGATGTCCCGTCGGCTCCATCCTCGTTTGTTCCGCGGAGGATGAGAGTAAGGTGCGTTTCCTGCGCAAGCAGCATGGAGGAGGAATGAGACAGGCCGGTATTCTTGCTGCAGCCTGCCTGTACGCCCTTGAGCATAACCTCCCGTTACTTTCCAGAACGCACCAGTACGCCCGGATTATTGCAAAAGGTATAGCCAGTTCACCTGTTCTTAAAATGCTGAATCCCCAGCCGGATACCAACATTGTTATAGCAGAAACCCCCGAAGGCAAAGCAGGAATTATAGCTGATGCCCTTGCAAGCCTGGAAATAGGCTGCCTGGCACTATCACCATCAATGCTGCGATTTGTTACTCATCTATCTCTTTCCGAACGGTCAGTTAAATATGCTGCCGATGTACTGTCGGCATTTGGAGGATAAAATGATCACTGGAGTTATTGGAACGGGGCATCTTGGTTACCATCATGCAAGGATTCTCGGAGGGATAACCGGCAGAACAGTTCCCATATTCGACACAGACACCGATAGAATGAACAAGCTCGCATCTGAGCTTGATATCAGGCCGTACAGGAATCTGGATTCCCTTATTGAAGAATGTGACTCCGTTGTGGTAGCCTGTCCTACATCCAGTCATTATCATGTTGTGCTCAAAGCCCTTAAAGCCGGTGTGCACGTTCTTGTGGAGAAACCCATATCTGCAAGTACGGATCAAGGTCAGGAAATGGTTGATATGGCCGATGATATGAACCTGATACTGGCCGTAGGACATTCAGAACGATTCAATCCAGCCATACTTGCCGCCGCGGATTTGATCGATGATCCCCTTTTTGTGGAAGGCCACCGAATGGCTCCTTTCAATCCAAGAGGAACAGATGTATCCGTTGTACTTGATCTTATGATACATGATATCGATCTTGTGCTTTCATTTGTGCGCTCTCCTGTTGTTTCAGTTCAGGCTTCAGGTATGCCTGTTCTCAGCGATAACGTTGATATCGCAAGCGCAAGGATACAGTTCGAAAACCGCTGCGTGGTTAACATGACCGCAAGCAGAATATCCAGAGAACAGGTCAGAAAACTAAGATTTTTCCAGCACAGAAAGTACGTTTCAGTTGATTTTGCCGCAAGGAAAGTAGAAGCTTACAGAATGGCAGATGGAAGGATCGAGCCTGTACTGGTCACTGTATCGGAAGGTGACGCCTTAACGGCTGAGCTTAACGATTTCAGAATGTCATGCGAAACCGGCTGTGCTCCTACTGTTTCCGGCCTTGATGGTCTGAATGCATTAAGATCTGCACAGATCATCTCAGGTAAGATACAGGAAGCGATGGAAGAGCTTCCCATATCCTCAGAATGAAAATAGTCATCTCAGCGGGAGACCCTTCAGGTGATATCCGCGGAGGGGAATTGCTCGAGGAACTTAAAAAGTCGACCTCTCTTGAAGTCTCAGGCCTCGGAGGCAGCAATATTGAAAAGGCCGGCGGCACGGTACTGTTCAATCTGGACGAGTATTCAGTAATGGGTTTTGCCGAAGTACTGTCCTCTCTTGCTAAATTCCGCAGACTTCGCCGCGAAATGAAATCACATATTCTCTCTACCGATCCGGACATTCTGCTTCTTATTGATTATCCCGGATTCAATATACCCCTCGCATGCTGGGCTGCAAGAAGAGGTTACCTCGTTATTTACTACATCTCTCCGCAACTCTGGGCATGGGGGTTGAAGAGGGTCAGGAAAATACGAAGATCCGTTAATCTGATGATAACACTATTCCAGTTTGAAGTTGATTTCTACAGTAAATATGGTGTTACTGCCCGTTGTTCCGGCCACCCGCTGGCGGATTCGATCCCGAAGCCTCTCGAGTCTCATCTTTCCGGAGAAATAGCTTTTCTCCCCGGAAGCCGCAGACAGGAAGTTTCACTCCTTCTTACGCCCATGATAGAATCCTTCGTTATCCTGAGGGATGCCGGGCTGGTTTGCAGAGCTGCTGTAGCGGTGTCACCCGATGTACCTGCAGAACTTTACGAACAGGCGGGGAAGGTAGAGGGTCTCAGGCTGGCCTCTTCGGTTGAGGATGCTCTTTCGAAAGCCTCAGCAGCTGTAGTATGCTCAGGTACGGCAACCCTTGAAACTGCCATGTGGGGCATTCCGTTCATAATAACCTACAGAACATCTCCCTTGACCTACTTCCTCGCAAGAATACTGGTCAGGGGCGTTTCAAACATCGGAATGGCTAACATCGTAACGGGCGAGAAGATCGCCCCTGAGCTTATTCAAAATGATGTATGCGCTGAAAATATCGTCAGACATGTAAAGCCGCTTCTTCAGGATACAGACACACGAAGAGAATCACTGAATGGAATGAATCTTGTAAGAGAAGCGCTTGGCGCCGGAGGATCCTCCGGAAGGGCAGCAGGGTACATACTGGAAGCATTCGATGAGAACTCCTGACCTTCTGCGCTTATCGAAGGGATTGGGACGGATAGTCCTGAGGCTTATCGGCCTCTTCTGGAGAGTGCGTTACGTCAGATTCGGTCCCTTTCGAGCAGGCAGGGCCAGAAACAAGTCGGCACTCTTCGCCTTCTGGCATGGCAGACAGCTGCCGCTCGTACATACTCACAGGAACGAGGATGTCACCGTACTTGTTAGCCGGAACAAAGATGGTCAGTACGCATCCAATGTACTTCATTCCATGGGTTTTCAAACTGTAAGAGGATCCAGTTCCAGAGGCGGATTTGAAGCCGTCCGATCCATTTCAGTCGTTCTACGGAATGGATTCGACGCCGCTGTCACGCCTGACGGCCCGAGAGGTCCTGCCCAAAGCGTTAAAAGCGGTCTTGCTCATATATCCAGGCTTGGCAACCGTCCACTTGTACCAATGGGGGCTTCCGCGTGGCCGGCAATTCGTCTTGCTTCATGGGACCGTTTCCTTCTGCCTCTTCCATTTGCACGTGTCGGGATAGTAGAGGGAAGGCCCATTCACGCAATGAAAAGGGAGGATGATCCACAACACTGGACGGAAAGAGTAGAGACCGAACTGAAGAGGGTAACAGCATACGCTGATATGCTTGCGTCGCCTTCCGCGATGTTTCTCACCCGTATTCTCAGAATCACTGGAGCATTACTTCATCCGCTTTGTTCAATCGCACTGCTGTTCAGACCTCCGAGGGAAAGAATGGAAAGAAAAGGGATCGTCCAGTCGACAAAGAGCAACCCTGTATGGATGCACGGTTCATCACTTGGTGAATTGAACGGTCTCATGCCGTATGCCCAATACCTTAAAGAAAACGGCATACCTGTATGGATAACCTGTTTTACGCCATCCGGACGATCATTCATCGAAAGAATGGGCCTTCCGGGAAGCTACATTCCGCTTGATGTTCGAGAATATGCTGAACAATTCATCCGGAGGATAAAACCAAGAGCATTCATCCTTGCTGAAACGGAAATATGGCCTGTCAATATCCTCAGCGCTCTTAAGTCGGGAGTTCCGTGTATGATGATAAACGCCAGACTCTCACCGAAAAGTCTCAGGGGTTTCCGATTTATGGGCTCCCTTCCCGCAAGAATGCTCTCCTGCTTTACAGGTATTCTGTCAAGAAGCGATGAGGACGGCAAAAGATTCCTCCAGATGGGGGTAGACGATGGAATCGTAAGAACCTCAGGAGATTCCAAAATCCTGGCAGACAGCGGTGATCCCCCGGCGCAATGGCGCGAAGCACTCAATACGGACAAACCCGTTCTTGTAGCCGGCTCCACAAGAAACAATGAAGAAGAAACCATTCTCATAGCTGCAAGGTCAGCGGATTACTTCCCTCTGATAGTACCGCGTCATCTTGATAGAATAGATGATGTATGGGAAATAATGCTCCGGAATGGATATTCTCCGGTTAAATGGTCGAAACTCATCGGATCACCTGCTGAAACTCTTGATTTCGACAGTGTTTTAGTAGATGTTCATGGAGTACTTGCTCAGATGTACGGTGCGGGTGATGCTGCCTTCGTTGGCGGTACTCTTGTTCCTGTTGGAGGACACAACATTCTTGAACCTGTTATGCGGGGCATACCGGTAATTATCGGTCCCCATCACAGCAGCTTTGCCGAAGCGGTAACCAGTATGACTGAACTGGGAATAGCGCATATCGTCTCATCACAGGAAGAGATAACTGACGTACTTGCCATGCTGCGCAATAGTCCTTTAAAGAGGGAAGATGTCATTAACGGATTTGATCGCATGAAGGGAAATATGCTTGACGATTTTGAGGGATTGATCCGGCGATCCGGATTGATTGAACCGGAAATAAACCTGTGAAAAGACCTGATGCACTCTTTCGGAGGATCGTTTCCCGCGAGGGTGCTTACGCGTGGCTGGGATGGTGTCTTATGCCGCTTGGATGGCTTTACGGCCTGATTGCCTCCATCAGACGGAGATGGTACGAGTCTGGAGATAAACAATTCCGCCTTCCTGTGCCTGTTATCAGTGTTGGAAACATAGAAGTCGGCGGTACCGGAAAAACACCGGTTACAATATGGCTTGCCAATCGCATAGCGGGAATGGGTTACACTGTATCAGTTGTAGCGCGAAATTTCGGACAACGTACAAATGCCTGCAGAGTAAGGCTGGACAATGACGATGTCAGGAGCAATTTCACCGACGAGGTTCTTCTCCTTGCTGAAAGCTTGATTGGCAGAAGCAGTGTTTACTCGGGGCGATCGAAAAAAGAGGCGGCTACTAAAGCCTACCGTGGAGAAAAACCGGACATAATTATTATTGATGACGGGTTTCAGCACCTTCAGCTTTACCGTGATATAGAACTGGTCGTTCTGGATTTTGCGAGCCCTTTCGGACAGGGAGGTATGCTCCCATCTGGAACACTGAGGGAATTTCCCTCTGTTATTTCACGAGCCGATCATATCTGGATAAACCGCATTCCATCGGGCATGTCCGCGGAATGGATCAGGAGAAGAGTAGCGGATTACAACTGGAAAGCTCCCGTTCAGTTCAGCAGGGTGAAGCATACCGGAGT
>QNDS01000195.1 GCA_003644925.1 Candidatus Fermentibacterota bacterium | reverse complement strand
TCACAGGATCAGGATTAAGAGTCTGCAATACATGCCTGTAGGCTCTGAAATGCATCTTCTCTTCTTCCTCTGCCTCCGGAGCGAGAAGTCTTATGAACTCAGTCCTGAACAGACCTATTCCATGTCCTCCGAAACGGCCGACCTGATCCGCTTCCTGAGAGAATTCAATGTTTGCAGAAAGCTCTACAGCCTTTCCATCCGCTGTTGCTGCCGGACTTTCTGCATTCAGCGCGATCTCCGCCTCTGCGGTGTTGTAACGCTTCTTCAGTTCGGAATAATACTGCAGCTCATCCTCATCGGGATCGAGAATCACTTCCCCGTGGATTCCGTCTATTATCACTACCTGCCCTGGAACAGCATTCTCTGCTACATTCTTAAGAGCAACAACAGCCGGAATCCCCATACTCCTTGCCAGTATCGCAGTGTGCGAGGTTGAGCCGCCCAGATCCGTCACTATCCCCAGAAGCTGATTTCTTGTAAGTCCTGCGGTCTGTGATGGATCGAGGTCTTCAGAGACAAGGATCACCGGACTCCTGAGGTTGGAGAGTGCCTGCTTCTCTGTACCAAGCAGGTTAGCCATCACCCTTCTCCCGACATCTCTTACATCAACTGATCTGCTGCGGAGATAGGGATCCTTAATAGCATTGAAACGCTCAAGAACATCGTACAATACCTTGCTTACAGCGTACTCGGCGCACACAAGATCGTCTTTTATCTGTTTACGTACCTCGGAAATAATGAAAGGGTCGCTAAGAAGAAGAATATGAACCTCTATAAGCTGCTTCCCCTCGATGATATCACTTAACTGATCGGATATCTGTTCGAGTTCCCCCCGGGTTTTTTCAATCGCTTCTGCAAATCGTTCCAGCTCGCTTTCAACTTCGGAAGCGGTTCTCAGAGTTCTCTTCTGAACTCTTATCTCTTCAACATTAAGAAGAAATGCGGGGCCAATGGATACTCCCGGAGACGCAGGTGTGCCCCTCAGTCTAATACTCACGCGTTCTATTCCTCTCCGAATCCGTTCCTGATTATCTCGATGATGGATTTAAGCGCGATGTTCTCATCGTTACCTTCAGCCGTGACTTCTATGATACTCCCCTTGCATGCGGCAAGAGTCATTACACCCATAATGCTCTTAGCGTTGACAGAATCTCCATCAACTGTCAGGGTCAGACTGCAGTCATACTTTGAAGCCGCCTTGACTATCTGTGCTGCCGGGCGGGCGTGAATACCGAGTCTGTTCACTACTTCAGCTTTTTCAATTTTCACGGAGGTCCTCCAGGTTTTTCTTTTTACCTGATTTGAGCTCTTTCATTCTTATTCTGGCAATAAGGTCTTTTTCGACCTCCTCGGGTACATTCCTTCCCTTCTTGAGAAGAAGGTAGTTCATGACTGCAACCTCAAGCAGCAGCGTAAGGTTCCTTCCTGGAAGTACAGGTATTATGGTCAGGGGTATCGGAAGATCAAGTATAGTACTGATCTTCTGAATAAGACCGGTTCTGTCGAAATCCTGATTATCTCTTGACCATTCTTCCAGTCTCACTTCCAGATTTATCTGCTGTCTGTTCTTAACCGATCGTATACCGTAGAATGCAGAGACATCCACAAGGCCAAGTCCTCTGATCTCCATATGATGTGCCATTGCCGAATCCCCGGTTCCGATGATCGTGTTGCCTATTCTTCTTACATGAACCCTGTCGTCCGCAATCAGTCTATGCCCTCTCTCTAAAAGTCCCAGCACAGTCTCGCTTTTGCCTATTGCGCTTCTTCCGGTGCAAAGAACTCCTGCACCGAACACCTCGACCAGACTTCCGTACACATTCGTCCGGGGTGCGAACACAAGATCCAGGTAACTGTGCAGCTCATTTATCAGTGGGGTAGTGTCCATTTTTGAGCGAAACAGAGCAGAAGAATTGGATTTGGAGAGGCGTACAAGTTCATCAGGCGGTTCCAGTCCTTTGGTAACAATGCAGCAGTATATCGGGAACTGAAATATCGCTGCTATCAAGGAATTTCTTCGAGGCAGGTCCAGCGAATTGAGATATGATATCTCCGTTTCACCGAATATCTGTAATCTGTCATGGAGGAATTTGTGAAGATATCCTGTCAGTGCCATTCCGGGGCGGCTGATATCCTGTGACTGGATCATTCTCCCGAAACCGGAATTTCCGCTTACTGTTTCCATCTCAAGGCGGTCGCCAAGTATCTCGAAGAGTTTTCCAACGGTAAGGTCTCCCCTGTCAGGGACGTCTTTCATCAGGATCTACTCCGTTATTTCTGTTCTCTCACAAGTTCCACAACTTGTGTTTTACCGCTGGAGGTCAGATATACGATACTGAGTTTCCCGGTTTCAGTGTTCTGAAACACATAATCCCCTTCCTGCTCAATTTCGTAATTCATTATCGCATCCTCGGTTTTCAACCTTGGTATCCGTTTCAGATCATCGATAAGAATACCGTTCTCAAACTCCGATTCCTCGGCGGCAACGTAGTAGGTGAGAGAAGTACCGTTCGAATCATTCCTGTGAGAATGATTATGCATCTTATCCTTGAATTTTCTTACCTGGCTCTCCAGGGAATCAAATGCATCATCGAAAGCCGCATAGATATCATGGGCCTCCGATTTGGAATCCAGCTTTATGTGATTTCCTCTTACCTGCAAATGGACATGATTGGTGCCGGAAGTTACTTCCAGTATTACATGTATATCACTTATGCCATCATAGAATCTATCTATGGTCTTCAGTTTATGTTCAACATGCTCCTTAAGAGCATCTGTCAGATCAAAGTGCCTTCCACTGATCTCAATGTTCATTTAGAACTCCCTTCGGGTAGGTGCCTATTATTTCAAGGGAAACGGTGAACATGTACAAAAAAACACTGTTCGCGAGTATGCGATTTAGGCATATCCTGAACAGTGAAGCAATCACAAATATATTTATCACGAAACAATAATATTGTTCCACAGCAGCCGGGTCAACAGCAGATAAAACAGGTCATCCTTCTCGAAGTACATTTTCTCTATTTTTTGTACTTGCTTATGAACTCTTCAACTTCCGGAATGCCGCCCTGGAGTATAAGATATCCGTTGTGCGGTTCCCTTTCTGTTATCTCACCAGCTACAGGATTCAGCATGATCCTCGAAACCTCATCCCGGTCGTGACTTTGTCCAAGCGCCCAGCACAGTTTTACGTATGCCACTTCAGGAAGCATGTTGGATGCTGGAAATACACCAAGATCCATGATGTCCCTGCCTGTATCGTAAACGAACATCTGTACATATCCCCACAACGTCTGAACTGTCATGTATATATGTATACCCTGTTCACATGCTTTCTTAAGTGCCGGGTAGAGCGGCTTGTTGACATGTCCAAGTCCTGTCCCAGCAATAATGATACCCTTGTAACCGTTATCAATTAGCGATTCGATTATGTCGGGTTTCATATCCGGGTAGTAGTAAACAATGGATACCCTTGGATCGAACGCGGTGTTAATGATCACCTTGCGTTCTTTGTCTCTCTTTGTGTAATCCTCTTTCAGATGTGTAATCTTTCCATTTTCAACCATTGCCAGGGGAATATCCCCGATAGTTCTGAATGTTGATCTGTAAGAGGAGTGCATTTTTCTGACCCTCGTACCTCTGTGCAGAAGTCCGTACTGGTCACTTGTAGGTCCGAACATGCAGACCATAACTTCTGCTATATCGCTATTCGCTGCGGCATAGGTGGCATTCATCAGGTTAATCGCAGCATCGCTGGAAGGTCTGTCACTGGATCTCTGCGAACCGACCATTACGATAGGTACGGGAGAATCCTGAATCATGAATGAAAGAACAGCGGCAGTGTGATGCATGGTATCCGTCCCATGTCCGATTACGATACCGTCAACTCCGTCAGCTATTTCTCTGCCTATCGCTTCTGCCGTACCCTTCCACTGCTCGGGTCCCATATTCTCGCTGAATACTCCATAAAGTTTCTCTGTTTTAAGATTGCATATATCCGCGAGTTCCGGTACAGAACCGTATAGCTCACCGGGGGAAAATGCGGGAATGACAGCGCCTGTCCTGTAATCCAGTCTGGATGCTATAGTGCCGCCGGTTCCGAAAAGCTTTACGTTCGGTTTTGATGGATCGGTCGGGAATTCCTTCTCGGGGATCTTATAATGGGCTTCATTCCTTCCGAGTTCCGTGATCGATTCTATGGTATCTACACCCAGTCCCACATTGTATCCGTTGTGGATCTTCAATACTATGTGTGTATCATCTGCTGTTTCCGATCTTGGAAGAATGACACCTTTGAAGCCTCCTCTTGTTGATTTGATATCAACGTCCGACCATACACCAACACTGAATTTCTTCAGGCACTCCAGGCTTTTACCCCGATAGCCCTTGTAACGATCTGAAGACAGTTGCGATCACCTCCCTCTCAATTTCGGCCAGGATGCGGAGCTGGCATCTCTTGAACGGATTACGTTTCGAACAAGTTCTAATACGTCTTTGCCGCCGGGTATCAAATTGAATCTTTCCCTTACCTGACCGGTAACATATTGTTCAAGGAGTAGTATATCGAATTCGCCTGCAGCTTCCATTATGCGTTCCGCAGCATTTTCCAGTTCTTCTATCACGGGAATTTTAATGTTCGCGATAACTTCATCAATTTCTGAGTGCTCATGATCGCAAACTTTTTCTAGAATGAAAGCAGCAGCTTCAATGGATAACTTGTGAATTCCAGCTTCTACAAGCACGTTTATCAGATTATCTTCTGTCAATCCCCGAACCCTGCCTGCCTTCTTAAGATGCGGAAGAGTGCTGAGAAAGAAGTGCATGAGAACACGTGAAGAGTAGATAGTCTGTGCAGCAGCAGTATCGTACAGATATCTAATGTCTGAAATGCTCATCTGGCGGGCGGATTCTTCAGGTACACCTTCGCCTGCATACCTCTGTGCACGCTCCCATGGCCGCTCGGGAAGAACAGATGCGATGCGCTCGACCATGTCTTCGGTTATAGCTATCGGCGGCAGATCAGTATCCGGATACATTCTGTTCGGGCCGGGAAGTATTCTCTCGAATCCATTTGTACAATCCGTCAGCGCCTGCCTTGTTTCACTGGGTACTCCATCAATAGCTTCTTTTGCCCGAATGGTTATTTCACGTGCCGCCGTTTCAATATCATCAGCCGATCCCCAGACCACAATAATGGCATCTTCCTGCTCTGCCCCTGTTATTTTTCTCAATATCTGCCATTCATTCAGCGAGAAGCTGCAGCCTTCCTCCCCATCGTGAACGATATTTGGAAGGTTGTCCAGGCATGCAACTACACGGACTCTATCGGATATCTCGCGAGCGAAAGTATGACCGGGCTGGGTGATCTTTGAAAACAAACCGCAGTATCCCCTGAAAACAATTGCCCGCAATTCAAACCCATTCTTCAGAGCATCGGCTGCATACCTGTAGGAAGTTCCGGATAGTTCACTGGTAACATCGAAAGACTCCGAGCTGAAAGTGGAAGCGGTTATTCCACGAGTGGACAATTCACTCTTGATCTCAAGCAGAGATACCTGTCTGAAAGCTTCATTATGAACAAGCAGCGGTATTGTTGGAATTCGCGAAACACCCTTTATCTCCACCCTGCATCCGCCGGTTACCGATACGTTTACATCCTGCCTTGCAGCACCTATCCCTCTTCGGACTTTCCCCGAAGCGCGTGCCAGATTACTCAGTATAACGGCAACCTGAGCCACTTCAGCCGGAGTGATCATATCCGGTGCTGTTACAGTCTCAATAAGCGGTATTCCAAGCCTGTCGGTAAGATAGACACGTTCATGCCCTGAATCACTTACTTCACGGCAGGCGTCCTCCTCAAGTCCAAGTTGGATAATACTGATTCGCCTGTCCCCGAACGGAACCCAGCCGTCAACTCCCAGAAGGGTTGTCCTCTGAAAACCGGCAGGTATAGATCCATCGAGGTATTGCTTCCTTAATATGTGTATCTCACTTACCAGTTTACAGTTCAGGAGCATCGTTATCTCAAGGGCGATATCCAGAGCTTGCGGATTAAGTTCAAAAGGCGGATTATCATCCATTTCGTAAGTACATATA
>QNDS01000194.1 GCA_003644925.1 Candidatus Fermentibacterota bacterium | reverse complement strand
TTATCTTGTTCGGTTTTCATTGTGAAAGTCTTCATCTAATATAGAATTACATATCAAGGTTTTATTAAGTTTGTGTTTTTAGAATTAAAATTTAAAAGAAATAAAGAATTAACTTTATTCCATTGTGAAGTAAACAGTTCCAGTTTCAGTTGAAAGTAACACATTGTCATCTTCATCTTCTACGGAAGGTTCACCAACCCACATATTGTCATCTCCATCAATGTATCCAGTTTGGAACATATAGATAGTGTATTCAACAGTGTAGTTTCCAGCAACTAAGTTTTCATCAGCTAATACGTCAAGGTTAGTTAAAACATCTTGAGACCCTTCCATAGCTCCTAAGGAGTATGCTTGGGATTTGTAACCAGCTAAAGTTGTGTGAGCATCTGGAACGCTTGTGGATGCCAAATCGGAATCTACATCAAATTCAGTTTTATCGAAATCGTAAACGATTAAAGCGTCAGCGTAAGATTTAGCTTCAGCAACGAAAGTGAATTTAGCAGTTCTAGTAAGTTCTGGTAATGTAGGAATAGGGTTAGCTAAACTATTATAACCAATGATTTTACTATTTTCAACAGTAGTGTCTAAGAATGAAGGAACAGCTTTCAAGTAGAATGGTTCACCAGCATCGGACACAACACAATCGGACACACCAACAGTCCTAATTTCGGACAATCTGTTATCAGCTTGAGCTACGATTTCGTAAGTTTCACCATTACTAATAGTCAATGAACTAACTGCGTCAGCTTGAGCAATTCTTGTGTTTTCGGAAGTAACCTTCCATACTGAGTAAGTAACATTACTTACAGCTTCGGACTTTTTGTAATAGTCATTTGAGGATAATGCGAAATCAGTTGAGAATCCAGCGTCACAAGTCTTTTGAAAAACTGTGGAACTTGAATCATCAGAACTTGAAGTTCCAACTAAGGACATTTGCTGAACAAACATACCTACAACCAATAAACCCAAAACACCTAAAATACCATACATTAACATATTATTTTTTCTAGCCATTTGTTTTTAAGTTATTATTCATAACGATTAACTATCATATTTCCTTCATCTAATCGGTAAGGGTTCAAGTATTCGCTTGGCGTTCCCATTTCTTACTGCGTCCTTTCGGATGCCAGAGCTTGCCTAATTCCAAGTAAAACACAATCTTACATATTGATAGGTGTGATAATCTAAACGAGATTTAAATAGTTCCTCTACTTTCACATATATAAATGTTTGTGTGACAATTCACACCTTTTAATGTTAAGAATATAGGCAATACTCCCCTCGTGCTATCGATATAAGTGTTCGTAATTCACTCACAAGTTAGATGTGAGTTTGGCTTAATGCTACTTTAATCTGTTCCATTACTTCAGGTTTATTCTTACCATACTTGACAATCCTATTACTCCACCTGAATGTTTCACCCCTCACAATCCCTTTCCTTTTCACGAACCCAATCCTGAACCCATTATATGTTTCAGTATTCAATTTTACCATATTGTATCTTCAATTTCCATATTTATAAATGTATGCTAAAAATAAGGGATTTAAGTGATTTTAGATAGGTTTCAGGAGTGTGTGGAGTAATTTCGCACATAGATTTATAAAGGAAGAGAGCCTTGAGTATAGTAATATGAGCAAGTATCATAGAATTTATTACTGTAAGAATTGTAACGTGGTGGCTTTTGAAGTCATCGGCAGGAGTGGGATTGGTAATTCCAAGCCTGTCTGTTTTAATTGTGATAATGTGAGTTATGCTCGAACTTTACAAGTCGTTCCCGAAGAAGATTTTAGTATGTCTATCTTGAAGAGGGAGAGATTGAATATCAATAATAAGATTATGAGTGAGAAAAGAAAATATAAAGTGAATACTATCACTAACCCTTACCTAAGATAAAAAGGAAATTACTTCCCGAAGTAAATCGCTTCATCGTCAAGGTTAACTAAACCCTCGACATTCTTTCTTCCAAGCTTACCTTTGAATTCCAAGTATGGAGAAGGTTCTCCCCACCTCATTTTGTAAACTACTTTCTTACTAATTAACTTAAAATTCTTTATAGTGCTAACTTCGTTTATCTTGAACTCGCCTTTACTATTCAACTTCTCAAAAGAGATGCCTAGATTAGATTTTGCCATTTATCTTTTACCTATAACTCGTATATGTTCTCTTGAAACTACGGCAATCACACGACCCCTATCCATCCTAACCTTATACTTTTTATCTTTTTTATCATAACCAATATATGTTCCATATTCAGAAGTTCCATCTCCACGATAATAACTAGGCGTAAATGTAACTAATACTCTTACACCAATTCTTAATTGTACCATATCTTAACCATAATGTTTCGAGTTTATAAATGAGTTGTATGAATCACCTTTGAGGATAATAACTTTGTCTTCTCGACACGGCTTTCTTCTTTGGTTTTCTCCTAGGAATATATCGACTGAATCCAGTTGATTGGGGTTGTTCGGCATTAAGGTCAGGGTTATCCATATTAGTATCTTGTCCGTAATTGTCAAATGGAGTGCTAAGTCCGAACTGGTCGTATTGAGGACTTCCCCCCAACATTGATTGTTGTTGTTTCATTTGAGCTTCCTTCAACCTCGTAGCGTTATCGTTCTCGTTGTTTTGTTTAAGGGTTTCAATCGCCAATAACTCTCCTCTCTCCCTTTTATCTTGAACTGACGCGAAAGGATATTTCTGTGGATGTGTCTCGTAACTTTCAATGTGTTTGTTATGGCTAATGTTATACTCTCCACTCTCGATTGCTTTCTCACCTTTATCGATTGGAATGTTTGCCGTGTGAAGCCCAGCCCAAGCACCTTCCATAACTTTGAAATCTAAGAGGAGAAATCTTTCCCCTGAATTATGGTAATGGATTCTCTGGTCGATTACTTCAATAGTATTTTCATTCTTGAGTTGTTTGGTTTTCCCGTCAATTGACACCCAAGGTAACTTGTACCTCCCAATAAGGTTGGTGATGAAAAGGGATGTCGCTTTATCCACGGGGACAGGTTGCTTGATATGTTTAGGTTTATCTTCGGGTTCATTGTTTAGTAGGAGATATATTATAAAGATTACTAGGGCGAGAATGCCAATCCAAAGTAACCATTTCATAGTTTGTTCAGTGTTAGACTCTTGTTTCCGTTCTATCAAGTTCCCCAGTAAAAGTAATGTGGAGTTATCTAAGGCGTTCTGTGAAGTTAAGTTAATGTCCTTATACAACTTGTTTTCATCCTTGATAGTTTGGTATTGGGTGTAACTGAGATAAATCATTCCCCCAAGGATTACAAGGAATAATAGAATTAATAATTTCTTAGTGAAAGCTTTCATATAATAGAATTAGGTGGATTGGTTTTAAAAATGTTTTGGATTTACTTCACTTCAAGCCAATCGGACATCAGAATGAATATTGGTACTGCTAACAAGTAATACAATTGACCTAAGATTGGAAGGTGGAGTAACTCAAGCCCGAACAATCCTGTGTAATGTGATGCCAGTTGAATGTTTAGAGCATTATACCCAATCCATTCGATTGTGATGATGAACACCATCCACGCTCCAGTTATGAAAGGTAATCTCCATTTACATTTCATATGGTCATAGATTTCCTTGAACCCCGTCAATCCTGCCGTCCATAGAATGAATGTGAATATGTTTAACTGGAAAAGTATGAAATTCCCTCCACTGTAATTGTAAAACCCTGTGAACTTCACCCAGAAAAACGAAATTAACAATGCTAAGATAGTTTGCCTGACACTCATCTTGAATCGGTAGAGGATGTATCCTATCACGGACACTCCGAATATTATTGCTATCAATTCCGCTAACATAATTAATAATTAAATTGTGAGTTTATAAATGTAAGGTATGGATTATCACTCAAACACTCGCACGGGAGAGGTCGTGTTGAGAATGAAAGTGTTCACGTAAGCACGATTGTTATCTTCCATAAACCTATCGAAGTTATCTTGATACGATTGAGGGAACTCGAATTCGTCACAATACGACCTTGATACGTTTGAGGGAGGCATACAGTAAGCCAACACCCGTACCACTACTTCCTTGTCGAATGATACTCCGTCTTCACGGTAAAAATCTATCCGTTGACTGAAATCCAAAGTTCCCTTCGCAACTTCCGATAAGTTATGGTAATGTTTCACGTATAACTTTTGGTATCTATCGATAGCCCTGTAATTCAAGTAATCGTAGTTAGTGAATGTCAAGTTAAACACTTCTGCCCTTTGAGGTAGCATATTCCTCCCGTCAAGGTAATGTAAGATTTCGTGGTAAAATGTATCCTTGAACTTCTCGTAATCTTTTTGTTCAAGCTTAGATTTCATAATGACTGAGTTATGGGAGGGAGAATATTGTCCCACGATTTCCCATAATGCTTTCTTCTGTTCCAAGGTTAAATCGGATTTATTATACCATCTTTGGATTTTGTTATCGTAAGTCGCCACCCGTAACCCGTCCCATTCTGGAATAGAATACCCAATATACACTTCCCTTTCATACATACCTCGAATTACTTCCTCATCAGTTAACACAACTTCTTCCTGAACCATTGAGCAAGAAGTGAATAATAAAGCACATAGTAAAATTAGCAAAACTTTACCGTTACTTACCCTTCCTTTACCTAATAACTTTTTCATATGCTTCAGTTAGGTTATCGTTTTTGAGTGCCGTGCTTAACAAGACGGGTTTAGATGAATTTATGCTGAAATCTCTCTCGACTTCAATGTATCCTCGGATTTTCATATCCCTTAATTCATCGTAACTCACATACCCTAACTCTCCATCTGGAACATAAGGTGTCACCGCTAAGGCGAAGAACTCTCTATCCTTGGCATTGTATTCTAAGATATACCATCTCCAGTTGGTTACGAAGAACTTCATATAACATTTCTTATCTTTGAGTTTGATTCCGTCAGTGGAATACACTTTCGGGATTTTACTTAACTGTTTATCTGTTGGAGGGTTTCTCATCTTTCTATAAAATAAATATATCTTAAATTTTCGAGTTTATAAATATAAGCTATGGATTCCTTAGAACCCAAGCCAAGCTAAGAACTTCTGAAACACAGATTGAGATTCGGGAACGTGATTGATTGAAGTGGTACTCACACTCATTTTCTGGTCATTGAACGAGTTAGGCACGTAAGTCCAAAACTCAGGATAAAACCCGTTCTCCATTTTATATTCTTCAGTGGTATCGCAAGTCACATACCCTAACAAGTATCTTCCTTGATTTTTGTTCTGTTTACCGTACTTGTCAATGGAAGTCATTTCGATATTCTTTCCCATCTTGAAAACATTGAACGACCCTAAAGTGCTAGGTATATTGGATAACTTACTATATTCCCTACATAACATTTCGGCAGTTTCCTGAACTCCGTCAATGTCACTTGCCCCTAGATTGATATACTTATTTTGTAACACTCTATACTCATCATTGAATGTAAGTCTCCCTGAACTTCCTGAATACACTCCCATAACTAACCGATAATTATCTCCAGTTAATTCTTCGTCAATGTCTCTATCTCCAAACCCGCAACCTACACTAGACAGATACCTGTTTGGTTTAGATGACGCAAAACTTCCACCTTGATTGTAATTGAATACTGAAACATCAGAACTTTTCACGATGTTTGACGGGACAACCCATCCCCAAGTATTATCGGAAGCTTTACTATACACTAAATCTAAAGTTTGATAATCTTCAATCAAATACTCTCCATAATAATAATTCAATTCTCCGTTATCATAGTTCCCGCACACGTTTGTAACGAATTCATCAAATGCTCCGCTATCCACAGGATTTACTGCGGTTTGTTCTCGGATTATCCCTTTCACAGAAATTTCACCCTGACCGACACTCCAAGCCCATTGTCCAGTATAATCTGCCTTGTTGAGAGAATACCCTGAACTTGCTAACAATAATATACTTAATATTAAAATTAATAGTTTCTTCATACTTGAGACTAAATTTACGAGTTTATAAATATACACTATAAAAAAAGAATGAAATTATTTGTTAAACATTAACTTCATTATCCAATAAACAGGAACTGCCAATGGGGATAAAATAATCAATGCCA
>QNDS01000193.1 GCA_003644925.1 Candidatus Fermentibacterota bacterium | reverse complement strand
CATCCCTGGCGACATCGCTCATGGGATTACCCTGATATCTGTTATCCCATGCACTTAGAGTACCGTTTTCAAGATTCAGTTCTGTCTGGTCAAACTGATTGAACGGTTCATCAGGCATATCTGGAAATTCGATTATCGGAAAGCCGCTGTTGATGGCGTTCCTCTTGTAGATGGCTCCGAAAGACCGGGCAATAACAGCCTGGACACCGAGCGCCTTGAAACAGTCTACCGCGTGCTGACGTGAACTGCCCGAACCAAAATTGTCGCCTGCAAGGACGAGATCACCCCGCCGTGCTTTTTCCGAAAAGTCCTTGTAACCGTCAAGGTTACCGAAAGCGTATTGACCCATTTTATCGATATCGGTTACAGCGAGATGGGCGTTGTGGTAGATCATATCCGTATCGATATCGCTGAAGAGCTTACCGTTTTCACTCAGTATCCAGAGCCTTCCTTTAAGAATCATCTCGCGCTTCATTACAGTACCCCCTTCAGTTCATGCACGGAAGCAATTCTGCCAAGTACAGCGGAAGCGACTGCCGTTCCAATCCCTGCCAGGTATGTGTTCCCCTTGCCCTGCTTGCCTTTGAAATTCCTGTTGGACGTACTTATCTGTACTTCTCCCTCTCCTGTCATCCCGATCTGACCCGAGGCGCACCCGCCGCAACCCGCGTTGCTGACGATGCCGCCCGCGTCGAATATGTCCTTCAGAAGCCCTTCCCCGAGAAGCCTTGCCCAGGTTGCCCTGGTCGCGGGTACTACCTTCAGCATGACACCGGGAGCTACGGTGCGGCCCCTCAGCAGCTCCGCCGCATACTTCAGATCCTTGTAGGTTCCATTGGTACAGCTTCCAATGAATACTCCATCAACCTTCACATCGGTTTTCTCCGTTACCGCGAATACATTGGTGGGACTGGGAGGAGCGGCGATAAGAGGTTTCAGACCTTCAATATCAAGAGTATAATCTTCCAGATAAGCAGCATCCGAATCTGCATAAACAGCTTCGTTGCGGGTTATGCCGAAGAATTCCAGTACACTATCATTTGGCGGAATGAGCGCGATTATGGCTCCCATTTCAGTCGCGAGACTTGAAAGTGTTACGCAATCTTCAAGAGAAGCGCTCTTCAACCACGGACCGTATATCTCAACTGATTTGCCAAGCAGTTCATGACTGTTGAACCGCCGGAGCATGGCCAGTGCAATATCCTTGGCTTCAGTTCCATCCGCCGGCAGGCCCTCGAGTGTGACTCTGACCGATTCGGGAACTTCGAACCACACCTTCCCTGTCTTGAAAGCGTAGGCGATATCCACATCCCCCATTCCCTGTCCGAAGGCTCCAACTGAACCCATTATGTTAAGGTGGCTGTCCGTCCCGACGGTAGTGGTTCCGGGTCTGGCGAATTTCTCTTCTATCACAACATGAGAACCTATGCCGGCGTCCACATCGTAAACCTTCAGGTCATGCTTTCGGGCAAAAACCCTGATGCGCTGCTGATTGTTGGCGTATGGGATAGTATTGGCGGGGACGTTGCAGTCGAAAGTAAAAAAGGTTTTCGATCTATCGGATATGGGGGAGTCACCTCCGTACTTCTCGAGATTGCCCACCACACTTGCTCCTGCAAAATCCCTGGCTGTTCTGTTATCAATATCTATCCAGACCACATCTCCCGGACCGCAATCTCCCCCACCGTGTGATGACATGATCTTCTCTATTAACGTTCTGCCCATTTCTGCCTCCTGATATAATCACTATTATGCCATTTCCCCCTTGGATCCCTGCCAAGGAGAACACATTTTAAAAAGGTCTCCGGGAGACCTTCATGTCTGTACTTCTTCTCAAACGATACGGTGTCAAACGGAACCCTGTGCCAGCAGACGGATGCTGTGGTGTTCTCTTCATTGATATTCAGAACAGCTACTGTCGCTTCTTCCGGAAGTGTCCCTCCGCCAATGCTCCCGGGGTTGATTATCAGCCGATTGCCCCTGGGCTGAAGCAGCATTTCATGCGTATGCCCGAGGATCAGAATGTCACATGAATTCCTCGAAAACATGTAATCGTATACCTGGCTTGACACGTTTTGCTTGATACTCCCGCTGATATTGCCCGGAAGGCCATGCACACACAGTATGCGCCGGCTTCCCACATTGAACCTCAATTCAGACGGGAGCTTCTTCAAATATCTCTTCTGCTCGGGGGTTATCTGATCCTTCGTCCATTGAAGCATCTCAAAAGCGAGATTATCCCAGTGAACATTCTCAAAGGAGTCTCCAGTATCATCTCTCCCCTTTGCCACTGCCCGGTCACAGTTTCCCTGAACTGTATCAATGTTATTTCGCTGCAGAAGATCAATCACTTCTGTTGGATACGGACCGAACTGAACGAGATCCCCAAGACAGACTATCTGGTCAACACCCTCATCATCAAGCGTTCTGAGGCACGCTTCAAGACCCGGCAGGTTCCCATGAATATCCGATATTATTCCTATTCTCAACTGCAGAACTCCCTTTCGTACAAAAGTATGTCACTGGTTAATCCGGAATGACTGGCAGGGTCGCCGCATGCCAGCTCAATAAGCTTGTCAGCATCACTTTCGTTCACGGCTTCCCTTACCTGTGATCCACCGGAGAGAATATCTACAGGCATTTTCCTGAATTCGTATTCGTAAGGAGGATCGTTCCACCCGGTCCGGGAATATCTGAAAGATTCAAGGAGAATGCCCAGTCCGGTTCGCAGAGGTCTGAATTTCGATCTGTCAAGAACGTGAATCTCAGCACCGTAGCACATTTCCCGGGCGTGCTTGTTGAATGTCGGAATGAAGGCGTGCGGCCTGAGGACGGCACCCTCCAGAAAAATCGTCCCATTAAGTCTGCTGCAGAGTTCAACACCATCTATCCATGGAGCTCCGAAAACGGAGAAGGGTCTTGTTGTTCCTCTCCCTTCGGACAGGTTGGTGGCTTCAAGAAGACACATTCCAGGATAAACCAGTGCTGTCTCTTCGGTTGGCATATTGGGAGAAGGATATACCCATTGGTAATCATCCGGGATACCCTCTCCGTCCCATCCATCCATTTGGATAACTTCAGGTCGGGGAAGACTGTCAAGCCGGGCAAACAGAAGCGCCAGTTCCCCGACAGTCAGACCATGCCTGACCGGAATGGGATAGAGTCCCACGAAAGACTCGTACCCTTTTCTGAGCGGCATTCCCTCTATAATTGAAATTCCAAGCGGGTTGGGTCTGTCAAGTACTACAACCGGCACCCGCGCGCTGCTGCAGGCCCTCATGCAGTAAGCCATTGTGTAAATGTAAGTGTAATATCTTGTTCCCACGTCCTGGAGGTCCACAACCAGACAATCAAGCCCCCCGAGCATTTCAGGGGCAGGTTTCCGGTTCCTGCCATACAGGCTGCAAACCGGTATCCCGTATTGCGGATGAATGTATCCTTCCCATTCTATCATGTTGTCCTGAGTCTCCCCGCGGAAGCCGTGCTGGGGGCCGAACAGTATCTGAATATCGATTTCCGGTATAGCTGCGAGAACATCAAGTGCTGATATGTATCCAGAGTTCACAGCCGCATAGTGGGAGAGTAACCCGATCCTGCAGCCGGGTAGCATTTCTCTTCTAATTCTGTCAAGGCCTGTTCTCATCTTCCCCATAATCGCTGTCAGAATGCCAGCCTGTCCCCGCTCCGGAGCATGACAATTCTGTCCCTGAATCTTCTTGCGACGTCCTTTTCGATCCCATGTCTTTCCCAGGGCTTCAGATGGAAAGCAAAAACAGGAACATCAGGTCTGTTAAGTTTATCCAGTTCCCGCTCGAGAAGAGAGGGGGTCAGGTGGTTGCTCGCAATCGCAATGTCCGTTTTCTCATCGGGGAAGGATATTTCAGCAATGATCATTCTCAGGTCATCCAGTTCCTTAGCCTTCTCCCATATAGAACAGGTTGGCCCCGTATCACCGGTATGAAGAATAGAACCTGTTTCCGACCTGAACAGGAATCCTCTGGCGCCCGCTCCATGGCAGACAGGCTCTGCCCATGCGGTAAGTCCCCCCGGCAGTTCGAACCATTTCCGATCTTCAATGGTCTCATAAACCAGTGCGGGGCCTATAGAGGTTTTAATCCGGCTGAAATCCGGCCAGATGAGATCGTTCATGTAATGTGTTCTTACGATCTCGATGCATGCCTTACTTCCCATGACCCGAAGAGGCTCATCCCTGAGTGCAACCGTTGCATCGATCATGAAACCAAGTTCAAGAACATGATCAAGGTGGGCGTGAGTAAGAAGAACCATCTCTACATTACGCTGCTGCTGCCTGGACAGCATGGAGGCTGAGCCTGCGTCCAGCAGCACCGATTCCCCAAGAAGCATGGAGCAGAGATTGCACCCACACTGCTTTGATCCGTCAACACCAATAACATCTATGAACACTTTTATCATCCTCTCCTGACAATTATCCGCGGAAGGAAGGGACTTATACGTGTAACAACTTCGTAGTTTATTGTACCTGTCCATTCAGCCAGCATCTCGGCCGATATAATCTCGTTCTGATCGTGCCCCAGAAGAACAACAGTATCCTCAAGTGAAGCTTCTGGAATATCGGTGAGATCTATCATTATCAGATTCATACAAATACGCCCGAGAACAGGCGCTCTTTTTCCTCTGACCAGAACGTGCGCCGAGCTCCCGCACCTCCTATCGTAACCGTCGGCGTAGCCCACAGGAAGTACGCCGAGCCTTGTACTTCTACTTGTTTTGTATGAGCAGCCATAGCCTATATAGCTGCCGGAGGGAAGTTCCTTTATCTGGGCAATACGGGTTTTCCAGGACAGAACCGGTTTGAGATCCGGAACGGGAATTCCGTTTGACTGGGCAGACAGGAACGTTTCCCTGGATGGCCAGAGTCCATAGAGGCCTATCCCGGTTCTGAGCATGTTGAAATGTGTTTCAGGGAATAGTATGGTTGCGGCGGTGCATGCTGTATGAATAACAGCTGGAGATACTCCCGATTCCCTGACCGTTTCAACCACTTCATTGAAAAGCCGCAGCTGCCCTTCGGCATATTCATGATTCAGCGTATCCTCTATGTTGGCGAAGTGGGTGGACAGCCCCTCAATTTCCAGTCCTTCAATTCCGGAAGCCCTGCGAATGAAATCGGTAACGTTTTCAGGAAGAATACCCTGCCTTCCCGTGCCTGTCTCGATCTTAACATGTATCCTGCAGTTGACTCCATGATTCAGGATCTTCTCCAGTTTTTCAAGTGTTTCGATATTGTAAACCGTTAATCTCAGGTCGGCTTCGACAGCTTCAGGAAGCCTCTCTATAAGCACATGGCCAAGCAGCAGGATCGGTCTTTTGATACCATATTGTCTGAGTTCTATACCTTCATCAAGGGAATTGACTGCAAACCAGTCAGCCGAGGGAAGCAGAGATGTGATCTGTTCCGCTCCGTGTCCGTAAGCGTTGGACTTCACAACAGCGCAGATAAGCAGGTCTTCACTATCCGAACAGGATCTCAGCTGTCCAAGGTTCCAGTTCGGCGCAGATTCCTCTATTTCTATCCATTTAAGATATCCCATAGGATAATTTATAAACATCGTATATTCTCTATGCAAGGATGAGTATCCGGAATCATGCCGGGAAAGGAGCAGTATTATGGTAAAAGTTTTCTTTCTGCCGATCGAAAAAGCATCAATGGATGACGGGTTTCCAAAACTGCTGGATAGGATAATGAACAGGAAGATACTGAACCCGACGGATACTGTTGCAGTAAAAATACATCCCGGAGAAGAGGGGAACTCCTCTTATGTGAGCCCGGACTATGTGAACAGAGTTATCAAAGCCCTCACTCTGGGAACGGAACAAGTATTTCTTACAGATACCACCGTCCTTTACCCGGGAAAGAGAATGTCCGCGCCCGATTACCTTCATCTGACCCATGAACATGGATTCGGCATTCCATGGACACCCCCGTTCATAATCGCCGATGGTCTCCGAGGTGAAGATGAGATATTAGTGAAGATGCCCGAAGGTTTTCAGACCGGTGAAGCTCATATCGCTTCCATTATCTCGAACTCAGATGCGATGATTGTATTAAGCCATTTCAAAGGACATCTTCTAACAGGTTTCGGAGGAGCTCTGAAAAACCTTGGCATGGGCTGTGCTTCGCGAGCAGGCAAGCTG
>QNDS01000192.1 GCA_003644925.1 Candidatus Fermentibacterota bacterium | reverse complement strand
TGTAAATCTTGATATCAGAGAGGTGCTCAGAAAGATCCTTGCATACAAAGAACAGGTAAGATAATGAGTAACTCATACATTCCGATACAGATGAAAGTTTCGCGCATTGGAACCGAAGATCCTGCCAGAACGCTGCGGACATACGACCTGACCTTTGTGAATGAATCGGAAAAAGAAGCGTTCGAATATCTGCCCGGGCAGTTCTGTGAACTATCGATACTAGGAAAGGGTGAATCACCGTTCGGTATCGCTTCCTCTCCCACCGAAGGGGATTACCTCCGCTTTACGGTTAACAGAACAGGTTCTGTGACCAACGATATTCATTACCTCAGGAATGGGGACATCATCGGCATGAGAGGCCCTCTTGGCAACTGGTATCCGGTGGATGATCTCAAAGGTATGAATGTTCTGATAATAGGAGGCGGTTTCGCTTTCACAACTCTCAGATCTCTTCTGATATATCTTCTCGATTCAAGGGATGATTATAAGGATATCACGGTTATTTACGGGGCGCGGAATCCCGACCTGTTCATTTACAAAGATGAGATAGCCGTATGGAAACAGAGAGATGATATTCAATTTCATCTCACAATTGATAAACCCGTGGATGGCTGGAACGATAAAACCGGATTCGTTCCGACCGTTACGCAGGAAGTAGCGCCGAGCCCTGAAAATACCATGGCGATAGTATGCGGTCCGCCCATCATGATCAAATACACTCTTCCGGTTCTCACAGAACTCGGATTTCCGGATGAGCGGATATACACGTCACTTGAACGACGCATGAAATGCGGTATCGGTAAATGCGGAAGATGCAACATCGGTTCGAAATACATCTGCATTGACGGCCCTGTGTTTTCAATGGCCCAGTTGAAGAATATACCCGAGACGGTTTAGATGGAGATTAGCGGATGAAAAAGATAATTATTTCTGAGAATGACCCGAATTTCAAATACGATATAGCTTCCCAGCCGGGATCGGAATCCTTCATGCGCTGCTTCACCTGCGGAACCTGTACCGCTTCCTGCCCTGTGGCTGAGGTTAACGACGAGTACGACCCCAGGAAGATCATCCGGATGTCGATACTTGGAATGCGGGAAGAGGTTCTATCATCGGATATCCTCTGGATGTGTTCCCGATGCTACACCTGCGCTGCCCTCTGTCCCCAGAACGTTAAATTCACGGATGTAATAAGCATCCTCCGGGATATGGCGGTGAAGGAAGGATACGTTCAGCCGGAGAGGCTCGAGAAAGCCAGGGAACTTGACAAGGTCATCCAGGGTCTCCGCTGCAGAATAATCGATAACAAACTGCATCCGGAAGAAAGCAATACTAAGGAAATTCTCAAGACTGTCGAAGATGAACTGGGAAAAGAATGGTAAAGATATGAAGGATGACAGGATACGGTCTTTTGATAATCTCTTGTCGGAAGTAATTTCCGCTGGTATCTGCGGGAAATGCGGTGGGTGTGTATCGGTCTGTTCCGCGAATATGATCAATGCCCTGAAACTGGATGAGAATGGTTTCCCTGCATACGTCCGGAAGGAACTGTGTCTGGAGTGCGGCCTGTGCTATATGACCTGTCCCCAGACACATATTGTACGTGATGAAGTGAAGTCACGATTTGACTGGAAACCGCCGATAGGTAACTACACCGATGTGGTTTCAGCAAGAAGCACAGATTCGGATGTACGAGGTGTTGCTACAGACGGCGGTGTCGTGACATCCCTTCTCATTCACATGCTGGAAGCCGGCCATATTGACGGAGCTGTTGTCTCAACAAGCAGGGATGGGTTAACCAGAGTGGCTACTGTAGCTACGTCGCAGGAGGAAATCCTACAGGCTGCCGGGTCTCATTTTGGTGAGCTTCCGCACCTTGAGGAAGTTGGAGACAGATATACAAATTACGTCTCCGTTATCAAGTACGCCAGCAGGACAAACCCGGTCAAATTAAAAAAACTGGCGGTTGTCGGAACTCCCTGCCAGATAACCGCTATTCGGAATATGCAGGCCCTGGCAATCGTTCCATCCGATATAATGACATTCACCATTGGCCTTTTCTGCATGCAGTGTTTCGAAATGAACCATCTGATGGAAAAGGAATTCCTGAGTCATTGGAATGTCAGCCTTGATGACGTGTCCCGCATGAACATAAAAGAGGACTTCATCCTTACCCTGAATTCAGGGATAAAAATACATATTCCAATGAAGGAGATCGAGGAAATCGCAAGGCCGGCATGTCTGCGGTGTGAGTATTTCGCAAATGATTATGCGGATGTATCCGTGGGAGGCCTTGGTTCTCCGGAGAGTTTTACAACTGTGATGATCCGTACCATCAGGGGTAGAATGATGATTGCAGGCGCACTCGCGAAAAAGAGTATCGAATTGAGGCCGGGCAGAACAGATGAGGAAAGAAAAGCCGACAGGCAGGGAATGATATCTCTCATTGAAGAATATGCTGCTCGAAAGATGGCCCGTGGTAAATTGTTTACTGAAAAAGTGCGATCCTGACGTAATGTCAGAGGAAAAGAAGAATATGGAAAAAGATTCCGCAAAATCAGGAGCTGTTCTTGTTGTTGGAGGGGGCATAGCCGGAATCCAGTCATCACTTGATCTTGCCGACTCCGGTTACAAAGTCTACCTGCTGGAGCAGACACCGGCCATCGGCGGAATCATGGCCCAGCTGGACAAGACATGCCCGACCAATGACTGCGCAATGTGCGTAATCTCTCCCAAGCTCGTGGGAGCGGGAAGGCATCTGAATATTGATCTCATCACGAACGCTGAATTGATGGGGATAGAGGGGGAGGCCGGGAATTTCACTGTTAAAGTGAAGAAACACCCCCGGTATGTTGATTCGGAGAAATGCACGGGGTGCGGAGCCTGTGTGATCAACTGTCCGGTAACCAAAATAATATATCCTGTAGAGCTGGATGAAATCGAACTGAGCAGGGGGGACAGGGACATCGTCGAGGGTATTCTTGAGAAACACCTGGATCAGCAGGGCAGCCTGATGCCGGTCCTGCAGGAGATCGATAAGCACTACAGCTATCTTCCCAAAGATGTCATCCGTTACGTTTCGGAGAAGCTCGAGATCGGGATTACCGATATTTACAACATAGCCACTTTTTACAATTCCTTCAGCCTTACTCCAAGAGGTAGGCATAAGATCAGCATCTGCATGGGAACAACATGTTATGTAAAAGGTGCTGAAAAGCTCATGCAGCGGGTTTGTGAGGAACTTGGGGTTGGACCCGGAGGAACGACGGAAGATCTGAAGTTCACGGTGGAAGCAGCAAGGTGCATAGGATGCTGCAGCCTTGCCCCGGCGATAATGGTTGATGAACGTGTTTACGGCAGGGTTAAACTGAATGATCTCGCAAGAATACTGAAGGATTACGAATGAGCTCCATGAATAAAAAAAAGCTGGAAGAACTCGGACAGAATGGTGTCGGATCGCTCTATCCCGAGAGGATCAGGATATCGGTCGGAATGGCGACCTGTGGTCTGGCTACGGGAGCTCAGGCAGTTTTCGATGAATTCGAGAAAATCCTGGAACGAACAGAGTCGGATTTTCTTCTTTCGAAAACAGGGTGCCTTGGATTCTGCCAGAGGGAGCCGATCGTTGATCTATTCATACCTGGAGCTCCAAGGCTCACTTATGTCGAAATGACACCTGAGAAAGCCATTGATTTCATGGAAGCGCTTGCTGAAGGAAAGATTCCGACAGATAACCTTCTCTGCAGGTACGACAGGGAGCTTCTGCTTGATGATATTTTTAAAGAGTATGATCCGGCGGATGATGTACTGTCAGGAACACCTCTATACGAGGATATCCCGTTCTTTTCCAAACAGCAGAAGATCGCACTGCGAAACTGCGGAATAATAGACCCCGGTTCCATAGGAGAGTACATTGCGAGGGGTGGATACAAAGCCATTTTTAAAGTACTTGACGGGATGACGCCGGAGGCTCTGATAGATGAGGTCAAAGGTTCAGGTTTACGGGGAAGGGGCGGCGGTGGTTTTCCTACCGGTCTGAAATGGGAATTCACCCGCAGAACGGAAGCTGCGGATCGCTATATCGTCTGCAACGCGGACGAGGGTGACCCCGGAGCCTATATGGATAGATCGATCCTCGAAGGCGACCCGCATTCCATAATAGAAGGCATGACAATCGGAGGATACGCTATCGGTGCTTCCACGGGATTCATTTACTGCAGAACGGAATACCCCCTGGCTATCGAGAGACTCAGAGTGGCACTGGATCAGGCACGTGAGAATGGTTTACTCGGGGAAAATATTTTCGATTCAGGATTTTCCTTCGACATACAGATCCGCGAGGGTTCAGGAGCATTTGTCTGCGGAGAAGAGACTTCACTCATGCACTCTATTGAGGGAGTATCTCCGGAACCGGGAAACCGCCCGCCATTCCCGTCCGAATCCGGTCTCTGGGAAAAACCTACCAATATCAACAATGTAGAAACCTGGGCGAACATCCCGGCGATAGTTATCAAAGGCAGCAGCTGGTACTCCTCGATAGGTACGGAGAAATCAAAGGGTACCAAAGTATTCTCGCTTGTAGGAAAAGTCAGGAACAACGGGCTTGTAGAAGTGCCGATGGGAATAACACTAAGAGAGATCATCTTCGAAATCGGCGGCGGAATCCCCGATGATAAGTCATTCAAAGCCGTGCAGACGGGCGGCCCTTCGGGAGGGTGTATTCCAGCATCTCTTCTTGACCTCCCCGTGGATTATGAGCGCCTCGCCGAAGCGGGTTCCATCATGGGGTCCGGAGGCATGGTGGTTATGGATGAGGACACCTGTGTTGTTGATATCGCGCGGTATTTCCTTGAATTCACCAATGATGAATCCTGCGGTAAATGCACATCCTGCAGGGACGGTAGTGAGCTGATGCTTACCATACTCACAAGGATTACCACCGGAGACGGCAGGCCTGAGGATGTCGACTTCCTGCTTGAGCTGGGAGAAGCTGTGACGGATGCCTCACAGTGCGGCCTTGGTCAGACGCTTTCAAACCCTGTACTCTCCACGATAGAGTATTTCAGGGATGAGTACGATGCGCATATTGAAAAAGCTGTCTGTCCTGCGCATGTATGTAAAGCGCTTGTTGTATACAGTATCGATGCGGAAGCCTGCACCGGATGCACCCTATGCGCGAGGAACTGTTCTGCAGGAGCAATAACCGGGAAAGTAAAGGAGTCGCATCTGATCGATTCGGATAAATGCACAAGATGCGGGGTATGCTACGATGTATGTAAATTCAACGCGATAATTGTGGAGTAGCAAGGCATGGAAAGCAAAATGATCAAACTCACCATAGACGACCGATCCGTAGAATTCGAAAAGGGAACGACTCTTCTGCAAGCCTGCAGCAAACTCGATATACATATTCCGACTCTCTGTTATCACGAGGTGCTTTCCCCTTACGGGTCATGCCGCCTTTGTCTTGTGGAAGTGGAGCAGAACGGAAGAGTATCTATTCAGACATCCTGCAATTACCCTGTCCAGGAGGGTATGACAGTCAGGACAGGTACTGAAAGAGTTCTCAGATCCCGAAAGATTATGATGGAGCTGCTTCTTGCGCGCTGCTCTGAATCGGAGAATATCAGGCAGCTTGCCGAAGAAATGGGTGTAACTCAAACCCGGATAGAACCTAAGAACGAGGATTGCATCCTCTGCGGATTATGCGTGCGGATATGCAAAGAGCGAATGGGGAAGGGAGTCCTCGGATTTTCAGGCAGGGGCAGCAAACGGCTCGTGTCTCCCGCTTTCGACGAAGCATCTGATGAATGCCAGACGTGCGGAGCCTGCTACAATATCTGCCCGGTGGAGAACGGCATCAAACTTGGCGAGATCACCGGGAACAGACCGCTGCCGATAAAATCCGAATTCGACGTAGGACTGGTCGACCGGTCCGCGGTGTACATACCATACGCCCAGGCCGTTCCGAATCACGCATGTATCGACCCCGCGCAGTGCGTTCACATCAATACCGGTGAATGCGGGATATGCGAAGAGGTCTGCACAGCCGATGCGATTGATTTCGAGCAGTCCGAAGAATTAAAGGATATAAATGTCGGAGCTGTAATTCTTACCACCGGCGCGGAAATATTCGACCCCTCTCCGCTGCATGAATTCGGTTATGGAAGATACGATAATGT
>QNDS01000191.1 GCA_003644925.1 Candidatus Fermentibacterota bacterium | reverse complement strand
CCCATGCTTCCGTCTCATCGATTATTCTGTTCCTGTATTTTTCCGGCAGACCCATGATCCTGTGATGGAAAGGAAGATTTGCCTTCTTGTAATTCCCGGAGTTGCGGGGGAAATCCATGCAGTCCGCCCATGCAACTATCTCCTCCCAGAGATCGGCCGGGATACCTTTATCTGCTCTTTTAACGTAGCTTCCGTTCTCGATCACTGCATTTCCGCTTACAGGATCCATTTCCAATCCGAACAGAATATTCTGCCAGAGTGTCCCCACGTTGCCCTTATTGATACCGTATTCCTTGAAATGTCCAACCTTATCAAGGGGAGTACCGCTTATTCCATGCTGGGCTATAACGCATCCATATTTCGAGATCGCGTCGGCTATTTCTCCAGTTCTGGAAAGATCGATCCCTTCACCTTCACCCTTTGAAGAATCGTAAGTGCCGTGTTTTGAACCGTTGGAGATAGCCAGAAAATCAGGAAAAACACCCCAGCTGTTGAGCCCTCCGATGAAATACTCAGCTTCCTCTACGGTTGTAATCACACCCGCACCCTTTATTTCACCTACTTCCACTTCAAGTCCTATGTACTGCGGAATGTGCATAGCAAGGTCACGGGTGAATATCAGATTTTCATAATCGTGGTTATGCGATGCATCAACCGCTACGGATGTCCATCCCATGGATATCGCAGCCGGAACGGTCACAATCGATTCGTCTCTGTCGGCAGATGATTTGATTGCGTAGTGATCCATGTGAAGAGCGTAAACCATCCCGTCACAGAGGAGACTTGAGTACTGCATTGCAAACCATGGCAGATTCCTGAAGTTTACACCGGTGTAAGTCGCTTCGGATTTGGCTAGCTCCAGAACCACGAAAGAATCAACCTCTCTGGCGGCTCTGAGAATTCCGAGTGCGCTCAGAGGATTGCGAATATTCGCTGCCATTACAATGGCGTTTTCCTCAACAGCGACAGCAGCGATATCCCTCATGCTTACAAGAGCGCATCTACTGCGCGGAAGTGCTCTGGTAACATTCAGCGGTCTCAGGTCAAGAAACCGACCGTACCCTCTTTCATTCATTATTAATCCCTTTCATATTTGACCGAACCGTTCAAGAGTGTTAATATGCTTGAAACCGCAGACGAGAGGTATGGTAATTTGGAGAACAGATTCCCCGGGAACAAAACCACAAGACTTCTGCTTGCGTTAATCGTTTTACTGATTCTGACGATCCGGTTCGGTTTTGCCCCGGATTCTCCCGATATCCGCATGGCGGGGGATATTTTAATTCTGGCTGCAGCATTGCTTTACCTTACCGGAGTTCTGCTGCCGCTGGAAATCGCATCCCTGAGGGATCGCTTCCGCGAAGAGAAATGGCTCTTTCTATTTTCATTCATCTATATCGGAGCCCTCATTACCTTTGCCATCAAAACGATGACTTCCGGAACTATTCCTTCTACAGCCGTGTTCAGCTCTGTAGTTGTGATCTCGTTTGCATACAGTGTACTATGCTCTGTCAGGGTACTTCTTGCTTCGTTCGGATCATGGGCTCTTGAACATCTTTCTGCGTCCGCCATACTCCCGGTATCATTCGCAATTGTCATAGCGCTCGGCACAGTTATGCTGATGCTTCCTAATTCAACCCCGGACGGTCATATCAGCTTCGTCGATGCTGCTTTTACATCGACTTCCGCAACATGTGTCACAGGCTTGGTAGTTCGTGATACCGCGGCCGATTTCACCCTCTTCGGCCAGATCATTATCCTGATCCTTATTCAGGTCGGCGGTCTTGGCATCATGACCTTCGTAGCTTTCTTCGCGCTCTTCCTCGGGCATAATGCGGGGCTGCGTGAATCAACTTCTCTTACCAGGGTGATGGACAGTGATTTCGTAAGTGATCTGAAAAAACTTATGGGATCGATCATCGGCTGGACACTGACCATTGAAACAGTCGGAGCTTTTATTCTATACATCATCTGGAATGGTCAGCCTGTTAACTGGACTGTGAACTTCAAAATATGGCAATCGGTTTTTCACAGCATTTCCGCTTTCTGTAATGCAGGATTCAGCCTGAATCCTGTCATGGCAGATGCCTCCAGCGGCTTTTTCAGCAATCCCGTCAATCTTGAGGGATTCGCTCATGTCCCTGGAATCGCCATCACCATAGGGACCCTGATAGTACTCGGCGGCATAGGCTTCATGGTTCTAACCACACTCGGAGCCCATATGATGCACAGAATGAAAAGTGGAACCAGCAGGCGGATGTCCGTTCAGGTCAAGCTCGTACTCTGGATCACAGGCATACTGATCATCTCCGGTATGGCACTTTTCCTTATTCTGGAATGGAATAATACTCTGGAGGGAATGTCTTTCTCCCAGAAGATAGCCAATGCATATCTGGGATCTGTAACTCCAAGAACAGCAGGGTTCAATACCGTCCCCACATCATTTATAACTCCAGGTATGTTATGGTTCTGTGTCATACTGATGTTCATAGGCGCTTCCCCGGGTGGAACCGGAGGCGGAGTCAAGACAAGTACAGTAGGTGTGCTTTTCATGAGTGTCATATCTCTGATAAGGAATAAACCTGCAACTGAAATATGGAAGAGGAAAATCCCTTCACATGACATAAAGAGAACTGCAGCGCTTCTCTTTCTGGGATTTCTGGCATTCAGCATATCGGCTGGATCACTGATCATATCGGAGCAGAATACAACTTCAGAGTTCGGTACTTTTGATTACATATTTGAAGCAATGAGTGCCTTCGGCACAGTTGGCCTGTCTACAGGCCCTACTGCTGATTTGACCTGGGCGGGAAAGGTAATAATCATACTGACTATGTTCGTCGGCCGGATTGGTCCCGCTGCACTGGCAGCTGCAACCGGTAGAAAGAATGTTATTCGTTATAATTATCCTGAGACTCGAATCACTATAGGATAGAGCGGAGAAGAACAGTTTTGAAGTCACAGAAATTTGCAGTTATCGGTCTTGGTTCTTTCGGGTACAGCCTTGCGACCAAACTTGAGGATCTCGGCGCTGAAGTGCTGGCTATCGACAGAAGCGAACGGATAATACAGGAAATAAGCAATTCCGTGTCCGCGGCAGTGGCATTCGACTGTACCGATGAGAATATGCTTGAAGCTCATGGCCTCGCTAACATGGATCTTGTGATCGTTGCAATAGGTGAGGATTTCGGATCGAATGTTCTGGTCACCAAGATTCTGAAAGACATGGGGCTTAAGGTTCACAGCAGAGCCACAAGTAAACGGGAGGCACGCATTCTGAAGGCAGTGGGAGCCGATTTCATATATACGCCCGAGCAGACACAGGGCGTAACCGAAGCAAGGCGCCTGACACTTCAGGGCGTTGAATCGTACCTTCCTCTTTCAGGAGGCATTGTTTTCGCCCATGTAGAAGTCAAAGAGGCAATGGTTGGCAGAATGCTCCGGGACCTGGATATCAGAAAGATTTTCGGCCTGAACATCGCGTATATCGGTCGAATGACTGAGGATGGAAGGAAATACAGGATACCCAGACCCGATGACGTTTTCAGGGAAGACGATCATATTTTCATAATGGGAACCCAGGATGACATAAAAAGGTATCTCCAGAGCTGAACCTGGACTAACTTATTTCTTCCCCATTAACTCACTCAGACCCGCTGAGTTAAGAGCATGCCTCTGATCCTTGTTAACATCTTTGAACAGCTGCAGACATTTTGCAGGATCACTATGCTCCGATGAAATGGCTTTGATCAGAAGGATAAGTACACCGGGAAGCCTCTGGGGATCTTCAAATGAGCCCTTCTGCTGCAATCCTTCATCGGGGATGAAAACCATGTTCGCAAGCACTGGTTTTCCCTGACGGAGCATTCCGAAAACGTTGACGGATTGCATGAAACAATCGGACCATATACTGAGAAGAAGCATATACCAGTTATTGAAGGCATTAATCAGGAGCGATATCTCATCAAGACCAACTCCTGACAGAGCAGCGGTTTTCCCCGGGTAGAAGTATCCTGTACCTCCGTTTGCCGCTTCATATTCAAGAAACTCCCAGACTTCAGGACCGTCAAGAACTTTCTCGGGCATCCAGCCTGTTTCGGCTTCGCCGTCAATAATAGGTATCAAGGTGGTCCTGTTATCCTTAACCACCCTGATAAGTCCGGATTTGTCTTTGCTCACCAGTTTCTCGTACAGTTCCATTATCTGTCCTCTGCCCCCGTTCAGCTTTCTCAGAACGGGTTCCTCAGTCCAGCATCTCAGGAGGTATCTTAACACGTTGTCTTCCAGGAAATAGTAAGACAGGATGAGCTCAGTGATATCATTCTCGAGCCAGCTGATGAAATCACTCAATCCTTTTACATCACGTCCGATAAACCTGTAAGGTGTTCCATTCTTGATTGCATGGTAGGCAACTGGTCCGTTTTCGTTATCTATTCGCCAGTAACCATCACGGTGGAGCTCACGACTGGCAAGCGCTCCCCTTGCAAGCTCACGAAGATTCAGGTAACGCACTGAAATCTTTTCCAGATACATTCTGGAGAAAGGCAATACTTCAGTTATAAGGATATCCCTCACCTTATAAGCCTCGCTACCCTCTCGAATCTTGGAAGACCATGCCCCGGAACCCATGACCAGTACGTTACCAGCGCCTCTCCTTTGATCAGATCAACATGAAGCGCTCCCCACACCCTGCTGTCGCTTGAGTGATCGCGGTTATCTCCCATCATGAATACATGATCCTCGGGAACAACGTAAGCCAGAACACTATCTTCAGTTATAATGCAGTTGTTCCTGATCTCCCAGTAGGCAAGATCCTGAACCCTTCCATACAGTTGATCAAGACAGTCCGGCCACGCCTGGTCCAGCGCGCTTGGATATAATTCATCCTGATAACAGAGCGCCCAGTTCTCCGAGGGTTCGCCGTTCACATAAAGAGTATCACCACTTACCCGGACAGTATCACCCGAAACAGCGACCAGCCGTTTTACGAAATCTTTTGCCTGCCCAACGGGATACTTGAAGATCAGGATCTCGCCAACTTCCGGAGTACTGGTGGCGGGCATCAGCAACCCGTACTCATCCCCTCTGAAACTGTGCAGTAGAGGTCTCATTCTGTCCGTCCATGGTATCTGCTGGCCTTCCTCGACTTTCAGGACAAGAAGGTGATCTCCGACGAGCATGGTTCCCTCCATACTCGGGGTGGGAATTCTGAAAGCCTCTATTACATAGGGGCGGAGAAACCCGAAAAATATTATCAGAGCCAGAGACAGCTGTAAAATCCAGTCCTTGATCTTAGAAACTTTCAAGATACCTCCAGTGTATTTCAAGATGGCGAGCCTATGAATTGCACAGACCGACCATCAATGTCAACAGTTGAAAGAAACCAGAAACCGGTTCTGGCAGCGACTGAAAATAAAGACTTCAGATAATAATGCAATATATTCCATCGATTCCATTAAAGTCTAATGTCTGAACATAACGGAAACTGATGAAGATGTTGACACCGTACATTGACTGTTTCATTGTGTCCCTGGCTGCAAAAACAATATTGAACCACACCGGAGGTACTGGAGATGACCGATATTCTATCCGATGCTTACAACTTTATGGCCGGAGGAATACCTCTTGGCAGAATTGTTACATCAGTTATTATCGTCCTGATCGCTTTCATCTTAAGAAACGTTCTTCGATCACTCCTGCAGAAAACAGGAGAGAAGAAGCTTGGATTCATTGGAGCGCTGGCAAGAGATCTCATAAAGCCAATGGCATTTCTGGTTATCATCCTTGGTATCTATCTCTCCATCAGAATTCACTCACTGCCCCCTTCCACGATCGGCTGGATACAGAAAGTATTTCTTTTCCTCCTTACCGTTAACGTTCTCTGGCTTCTTATGAGAACAATCGATGCTGTTGCCGAGCAGATGTCTTCGGTAGCGGATGCTACGGAATCAAGGATGGACGATCAGCTTGTTCCAATTCTCCGTAAGCTGGCAAAATTCATTCTGGTTGCAATTGGTATCATTTTCTATATGCAATCCAATGGATATCCTGTAAGCGGGATACTGGCAGGTATGGGGATAGGAGGGCTGGCCATGGCCCTTGCTGCTCAGGATTCGATTTCCGGGATATTTGCCTCGGTTGTGATCTTCCTCGATAAACCTTTCATGATAGGTGATTTTGTTGAAGTAAACGGAGTAAGCGGAACGGTCGAAGAGATAGGTATCCGTTCAACCAGAATAAGAACGGTTG
>QNDS01000190.1 GCA_003644925.1 Candidatus Fermentibacterota bacterium | reverse complement strand
AGTAGAAGAAAAGCTGGATGCCGTTATCATCGCCGCATGCTCCCCCAATCTGCACGAATCCACTTTCAGAACTGCCGCAGAAGAGGCAGGACTCAACCCCTGGCAGTGCGAAATAGCGAATATCCGCGAACAGTGCAGCTGGGTCCATTCAGATAGAGAAAAGGCGACCAGCAAGGCCATTCATATCGTCGCTACAATGGTTCAGAAGACAAGGCTGAACGAGTCGCTCGAACCGATTCCAGTATCTATTACAAAGAAAGCTCTTGTTATCGGCGGCGGCATCGCCGGTATTCAGGCTGCTCTGGATATCGCAGATTCAGGCCATAAGGTTATTCTTGTAGAAAAGGAATCATCCATAGGCGGGCACATGGCTCAGCTTTCGGAAACATTTCCCACCCTGGACTGCTCTCAGTGCATTCTCACTCCGAAGATGGTTGCAGCCGGCAAACATCCTAACATAGAACTCATGACCTATTCCGAGATCGAAGATGTTTCAGGATACGTGGGCAATTTCAAAGTCCGGATCAGGCGGAAAGCTGCCTTTGTGGACTGGTCCAAATGCAACGGCTGTGGTCTTTGCATGGAGAAATGCCCTGCGAAAGTATCCTCCGTCTTTGACAGGGAACTGGCAAAACATGGTGCTATCTACGTTCCCTTCCCACAGGCTGTCCCCAACAAACCGGTGATTGAACACGACAGCTGTATCTACTTTAAAACAGGAAAATGCCGCCTGTGCGAAAAAGTATGCGAGATAGGTGCAATAGATTTCGAACAGGAAGATCGGTTCATTGAAGAAGAAATCGGAGCCATCATTACCGCTACCGGTTTTGAGACCCTTCCGGTTGTTGACCTGGCCGAATACGGCGCTGGTGAAGTTCCGGATGTCATTGATGGACTGGCCTTCGAGCGCCTTCTATCAGCATCCGGTCCAACCGTAGGAGAGGTGAGGAGACCCTCTGACGGCATGGTTCCGAAGGAGATCGTCTTCGTTCAGTGCGCAGGTTCAAGGGATCCTGAACGCTACAAACCCTACTGCTCCAAGATCTGCTGCATGTATACAACGAAGCATGCTCTTCTGTACAAGCACCGAGTTCATGATGGCCAGCCCTACATCTTTTATATAGACATCAGAACGGGCGGAAAAGGATACGAAGAATTCTACCATAACGCCGAGGAGGAAGAGGGTATCATCTATCTCCGCGGCAAGGTCGCTAAAATATTCCGAGACGGTGACAAGACTGTGGTCTGGGGAACGGACACCCTTACCGGCAGGAATATTGAAATAGCAGCTGATCTTGTCGTTCTGGCCACTGCGGTTGTTCCGAAGGACAGCACGGCTGAGCTCGTAAAGAAACTCAGAATACAGACCGGGCCAAACGGCTTCCTGGCCGAGGCTCACCCGAAGCTGCGTCCTGTGGAAAGCATCAACAGCGGTTTCTACATAGCAGGAGCTGCTCAGGGGCCCAAGGACATACCGGAAACCGTCGCTCAGGCCAGCGCTGCGGCATGCAAGGTGATCTCCCTCTTCTCGAGGGATCATCTGGAGCAGGATCCCGCAATAGCATGGGTCGATGAAGATCTCTGCGGCAGTTGCCGGATCTGCATTTCCGTCTGTCCATACGATGCCCGGGAATTCGACGAAGAGAAGGGAATAGTAATTGTCAACGAAGCTCTCTGCGAGGGCTGCGGCTCCTGCGTTGCCGCTTGCGCATGCGGAGCGACACAACAGAGGAATCTCTCGGATTCCCAGATCAAATCCATGGTAACAGCCAGTTTGGGAGGTGAGTAATGTTTGAGCCCAAGATCGTCTGCTTTCTCTGCAAATGGTGCACCAGCGCCGGTGCGGATCTGGCAGGTACTTCCAGGCTGAAATACAGACCCAATGGAGTTAATATCAGATTCATGTGTTCAAGCAGGGTTGATCCTGAGCATATCCTCTGGGCATTCCATGAGGGTGCTGACGGAGTTCTCATAGGAGGGTGTCATCCAGGAGACTGCCATTACGAAGATGGCAATTATAAGACACAGGCTCGCATATCCCTCCTGAACCGCCTGCTGGATGATTTTGGAATCGACACAGCGCGCCTCAGGCTGGAGTGGATCTCGGCTGCAGAGGGAGCAAAATTCGCGAATGTAATGAATGAATTTACGGAGGAACTGCGTTCAAAAGGACCGCTTAAACTCGCGGCAAGGGAGATGGCAAAATGACAGAACCGTCCGAAACCACCGTGGACTCGCTTGTTCCCATCTTCTTCATGGGGAAAAGGTACGATGTACCGGCAAGTCTTACGATTCAGAAAGCACTGGAATACGCCGGCTATCAGCACATACGTGGCTGCGGGTGCCGCGGGGGAGTGTGCGGTGCGTGCGGTACCGTATTCAGAACACCTGACAGTTACAAACTTCAGGTAGGACTGGCCTGTCAGACCGTTGTTCAGCCGGGGATGCACCTGATGATACTGCCCTTCTATCCCGGGAACAGGTCTGTCTTCGATATTGAAGAGATGAAAGGAACCGGTGGTGAACTTGCCGCCCTCTACCCCGAGATTTTCAAATGCATAGGCTGCAATGCATGCAGCCAGGGCTGCCCGATGGACATAGATGTAATGCACTACATGGCTCAGGCTATAAGGGGCGACGTGGCAGGTGTGGCCGAAACATCATTTGATTGCATCATGTGCGGTCTCTGTGCCTCGAGATGTCCTGCGGAAGAAGTGCAGTTCAATGTAGCCATCCTTGCGAGGCGGTTGAATGCAAGACACAATATCATCAGGGCGAAACATCTGGAAGAAAGAGTCAAAGAGGTAGATGGCGGAAAATTCGAAGAACCTCTGAGAGACCTGATGAGTAAATCAAAGGATGAATTGAAGGAGCTGTACAAAGCCCGGGAATCGGAACCCCAGATGGCGGAGGAAGACTGGACACCTGTGGATGCGAGGTATGTCTGATGAAAAAGAGAATTGGACTGGAGGTCAGCAATGCCGTATCCTGAATCGCTGAAAAAACTTATAGAAAAAGTGGTAGCCACACGTCCTGCAAGGGTGGAGAGAAAGAAGAACGGTCAGGAATTTCCTCCTCTCAAACTTGAGGAGCGGGAACCTGTTCTCAGAAATTTCCATCCGGATTTCATAAAAGGAACCCGCCGTGAGATCAAGGTCGGACCCAGTAAAGGTTACGCCATCAGTAACGAAATAGTAGATCTCCTTGAAGCCAAGAGCAGGGTGAATCCCTACCTGATCAACCTTCTAGACCCGGATTTCGAAACGGATGTCCTGATAATCGGTGCTGGCGGGGCTGGAACAGCTGCTGCGCTTCTTGCTGCGCAAAACGGTGCAAAGGTTACCATCGCTACAAAACTTCGCCATGGAGACGCGAATACCATGATGGCCGAAGGGGGTATTCAGGCAGCCGACAAGGTTGGAAAGGATTCTCCATACTACCATTATCTGGACATTCTGGGAGGCGGTCACTTCGTAAATGATCCGGAACTCGTATACACGATGGTTAAGAATGCACCGGATGCTGTGCGATGGCTCGAAGGGATGGGCACATCCTTCTCCAAATACGAAGATGGCAAAATGAAGACCATGCACGGTGGAGGAACATGCCGTAAGAGGATGCATTACGCGGCGGATATCACCGGTGCAGAAATAATGAAAACCATCCGTGACGAATCAAGAAATCACGAGGATATGATCAATGTGATCGAATTCTCCCCGGCAGTGGAAATAGCCCTTGATGATCAGGGACGCTGCGCGGGAGCCGTTCTGTACAACCTGGAAACGGCCGAATATCACTTTGTGAAAGCCAAAGCTGTCATCATTGCCACCGGGGGAAGCGGAAGGCTGCACATACAGAATTTCATGACCACCAACCACTACGGTGCTACAGCAGATGGTATCGTCATGGCCTACAGAGCCGGCGTACCTATTTCCTTCCTTCATACGGTGCAGTACCATCCCACAGGTGTGGTATTCCCTGAGCAGGCTGAAGGAATCCTGATAACGGAAAAATTCCGCGGCGCTGGCGCGAATGTACTTAACATCAGCGGCGAACAGTTCGTCTACGAGCGTGAACCGAGGGATGTGGAAGCCGCCTGCATTATCCGCGAATGCAGCCCGGAAGGAAGAGGCAACGGTGTTCCTACTCCCACGGGCAAATTCGGTGTATGGCTGGATTCCCCCATGATAGACATGCTCAAGGGTGAGGGAACTGTAAGAAAAGAGTTCCCCGGAAAACACATTCTCTTCAGACGTTTCGGAATCGATATATCCACAGAGCCCATGCTCATCCACCCGACGCTGCACTACCAGAACGGCGGACTGGATATTAACAACAAATGCGAAACGAATGTACCCGGCCTTTACGCTGCAGGCGAAGTAGCCGGGGGAATTCATGGCGAGAACAGGCTCATGGGTAATTCTCTCCTGGACGTTATCGTGTTCGGCAGAATAGCCGGCACCCAGGCAGCGGAGTACATCAGGGAGCATGGCGAAAGCGGTACTGCGAATCTCAATCATGTCAAGCACTACAACGAAGAAGTTGAAGCCGCAGAAATAGACGAAGACAGAATAGCACCCATGATACTGCCTGATTACAGCAATCCTGAAGTCAGGAAAAAGCAGCTCACAAAGGATTACTTCGGAACCCTGTCATGACAGGAAAAGAGGATTATTCATGAGCAAACCGAAAGTAGCCTTATACTGGGCTGCCAGCTGCGGCGGATGTGAAATAGCAGTACTCGATATAGGGGACAGAATACTACCCCTTACTGAGGCTGTGGATATCGTTTTCTGGCCCTGCGCCATCGATATTAAGTACGATGAGGTCAGAGCCATGGAGGATGACGAGATAGACCTCTGCCTGTTCAACGGAGCCATAAGGAATTCGGAGAACGAAGAGATGGCGAAGCTTCTCAGACAGAAATCGAAATTACTTGTAGCCTACGGTTCATGTGCCTATGAGGGGTGTATTCCGGGGCTTGCTAACCTGAAAACCCGAAAGGAAATCCTCAGGCGTAACTACATTGAAATACCTTCGATGGATAACCCCGAAGGTATCTACCCCCAGACCAGAACGGAAGTACCCGAAGGGATACTCGAACTGCCGGAACTCTACGATACTGTATACACACTCGATCAGGTTGTGGATGTGGATTACTACGTTCCCGGATGCCCTCCCGTTGCAGATCAGACATGGGCCGTTCTGGAAGCTGTGCTTGAAGGCAATCTTCCTGAGAAAGGCAGTGTTGTGGGTGCAGGTACGAAGATAGTGTGCGATGACTGCCCGCTGGAAAAGAAGGAGACAAAGATCTCCCGATTTTTCAGACCCCACGAGATCATACCAGAACCGGATATCTGCCTGCTCGAGCAGGGTATATACTGCGCGGGAATAGGAACACGTGCAGGTTGTGAGGCTCTGTGTCCTTCCGTCGGAATGCCATGCAGAGGGTGCTACGGACCCCCACCAGAGGTGTTTGACCAGGGCGCTAAGATAGTAAGTGCCCTCGGTTCAATAATTGACTCAGAGGATCCTGATGAAGTGGACAGGATAATGGAGCAAATCCCCTGTCCCGCAGGTCTCTTCTACCGCTTCAGCCTGCCACATTCAATACTCCGGAGGAAGACCACAGATGACTACAAGGATTAGCATTGACCCTATAACCCGCCTTGAAGGTCACGGAAAGGTAGAGATCTTTCTTGACGATGCGGGTAATGTAGATAACGTCTATTTCCAGGTTCCGGAACTCAGGGGCTTCGAAACATTCTGTGAGGGGCATCCTGTTGAGGAACTGGCAAGAATTACCACTAGGATATGCGGTGTCTGCCCTGAAGCTCACCACATGGCTTCTGCGAAAGCTGCGGATGCTGTGTACGGAGTGGAAATACCATCAGCAGCCAAAAAACTCAGGGAATTACTCTACAGCGCATTCTTCGTAACGGATCACGCAACTCATTTCTACATTCTGGGAGGACCCGATTTCATAGTAGGACCCAGTGCAGACCCGAAGGTCAGAAATATCCTTGGCGTTATTGCAAAGGTCGGCAGGGAAACAGGCCTCAAGGTGATCAACACAAGGCACAGGTGCCACCAGGTTATCAAGACACTCGGCGGAAAGACCATACACCCCGTTTCATCGATACCCGGCGGGGTCTCAAAGGGACTCAACGAGGAGGAGAGGAAAGAAATCGAGAGTGTCGCCCGCGATGCTGTGGAATTCGGTAAATTCAGCCTGAAAGCTTTTGAGGACATTGTT
>QNDS01000189.1 GCA_003644925.1 Candidatus Fermentibacterota bacterium | reverse complement strand
TCCACAGGATCGATGGTTATGGTGAAAAGATCCCGAAAATCCTCTCTTCCCTCCAGAGTCCATGGCTGGGAAGCCAGCTCTTCGGCGTTTTTCAGCAGATTCTCGGGAAATTCATCGTGAAAGCCGTGATCAAGCACCACAGAATCTATCAGAGCTTCGGGTGAAGAGGGGCTGCCAAGGTCTTTCTTAAGATCAGCTGCCAGCCTCTTCCCGGAGTAATCCAGCAAAGCGAAGACCAGTCTTCCCTGCTTAATATCATTATCCGGAACTGTTCTGAGCGGTATTTCTCTTGGAAGTACAGGATTCACCGGGTCTATCACCCAGTTTCTTCCTTTTTTCCTGGCTATTCCGCTTACACCCTGCCTGCTCCGTTTGATTACGGACTCCACCTTTCCCCGGTAGTGACCCTCTCCCGGAAGGGACCCGAGCTTCCGGGCCATAACAAGATCACCATCAAGTGAGCCTGATGCGTTACGGGCATCTATATCGATCCTCTCTCCTGAAGATTTCACAAAACCGCTGCCATTCGCACGGATGACAATTGTCCCTGCTGAAATACCAAGTTCGGAGGGAAGCGCATATCTCCTGTCCCCTGCTGGCCACAGCTGCCCGCTCTGCAGGAGCTGCTCCACTGCTGCCCCGAGATCAGGATGCACGCCTTCCAGCTTTGAGGCGATCTGCCGGAAGGTAAGCCTGGAAGAAGGTTCTCGCTGAAAAAGCTCCAGCACCGCATCCCGAGCTGCATCATTAGACTGCATTTCAGATATCCTCCTTATTGACAGGTACAAGAAAAGAAGCGGATCCGCCTTCGCTGTTCCATGCCCCCAGTCTGAAAGGAAGCTTTGCAGCAGAGGCCATCAGTGCTGCCCGATTGAGCAGGTCAGCGGCGGAATCCATACTGCCTGGGCAGAGTCCTGCGCTCTTCATGGAGGAGCTCCAGTTTACTCTGAATTCCAGTGCATCCTCTTGCAGTGATACGAACATTTCTACGGATCCGCAGCCGTTAACCGCTACTGTGGCGGAAGCAGCGATCAGCCCGGTTAGAAGGTTCATCAGGCTTTTCCGGACAGGGATCTTCATGGGAATCCCGCTCTTCTCTTCGTACGTGAATTCAACTGAAGTCCCGCTGGACATCTGGCTGAGTTCCAGCACATCCGCCCCGCTTCCTGCAGCCCATTCACGTTCATCATCATCTGGCATGGAATACACGGATAACCTTTCCAGAAAATTCCTGAGCTCCTCCGTTCCTTCAAGAGCAATGGAGAGCTTCTCCGAAGCCTTGTCGGTCCTGCCGCTGTGAAATTCAGCGAGTTCTATGTTCCCCATTATCCTTGCAAGAACATTGTTCATGTTATGGATGAAAAAGGGCAGCAGTGAACCGGTTCGCTCCCACAGGATATAATTATGGTTCGATGCGGAGTCCGCATGCATTCCGGCTGAACACGTCATTCTCCGCAGAAGCTTCAAGGCGAAATCGCTCCGATGAAGGAGTATGGGAAACCCTATCCCGATATCAGGCGGAAAGGAGTGAACAACAGCCGATGGAACAGCTGATGAAATGAGATCCCCTCCGGTCTCTCTGTATATTTCCTCAAGTTCCCGGCTATCACCGGGGCATAGTATTGCAAAAAGCATTCTTCCGGGATCGTTATACTCCTCAAGATCTTTCAGTAGTATACACTTGAAAGGAATTCTACCGTCGATCCATTCGTAAACCTCTTCTTTTCGACTGCCCGTCAGAACAACTGAACCCGGTCTGCCTGCATCCATATTCAACTCTTTTCCTTCTCTATTCTCCTCGGGGGTTTTACGAGCGGTACAAACCTGACCGGAAGCGATTCCCTCAGATCAAGGTCATCACCATGCCTGGTTATGGATACCAATCTCTGATGCCACTCTCCTACAGGCAGCACCAGCCTGCCCTCGGAAGGATTCAGCTGATTCTCGAGTCCGTCCGGCATCCGCGGCGGAGCGGCGGATACGATTATACAATCGTACGGGGCCGCGGGTGTCCATCCATTGTATCCGTCAGCAACTATGAAACTGATATCCGCCCCCGGAACAATGGCAAGGACAGCTTTTTTCGCACGTTCAGCCAGATCCGGCAGCAGCTCAATTGTAACCACTTTCATTCCCATTGATGCTAGAATGGCTGTTTGATAACCTGAGCCTGTTCCTATTTCAAGAACCTTATTTCCAGGTTCACATTCAAGCATCTGAAGCATGAATGCAACGATGTAGGGCTGTGATACCGTCTGACCGAATCCAATAGGCAGGGGATGATTTCCGTATGCCGAAGATAGACTGGTTCGGGAGGGAACAAAATCCTCCCTTGGTATTTTCAAAAAGGCATTAAGAATGCGCTCATCGGTAATTCCAGCGTCCGCGAGGTCTCTGTTCACCATTCTCATGCGAAGGATAGCAGCAGACGTTTCAGAATTCAAGGATCACTCCTTCCTTGCCCTCTCTCTTACTCTCTTCCATTCGGCCAGCTTTTCGGCTATTGCGGATTCCCTTCCTGAATCGGAAGGAACGTAGTATTCCTCCTCCTCAACTCCATCGGGGAAGTTCCTGTGGGTCACTATCCCTCCCGGCTGTGAATGAGCATACTGATAATCTCGCCCGTAATCCAGCCTCTTCATAAGTTTTGTAGGCGCATTCCGAAGATGCAGGGGAACCGGAAGGCTGCCGCCCCGCTGAGCCGACGATACGGCTCTCTTCCAGGCGGTGTATACGGAGTTTGATTTGGGGGCAAGAGCCAGGTAACACGCAGCTTCAGCCAGGGCAAGGTCACCTTCGGGAGAGCCGAGGAACCTCCAGGAATCGGTGGCCCTCATGGCAACTGTAAGAGCGGACGGGTCTGCAAGGCCGATATCTTCGGTTGCAAAGCGAATCATCCTCCGCGCGATGTAAAGCGGGTTCTCACCTGAAGTCATCATCCTTGCCAGCCAGTAGAGCGAAGCGTCCACATCTCCCGAACGCAATGATTTGTGAAGAGCGCTGATAAGATTGTAGTGCTCCTCTCCGGATTTGTCGTAGCGCAGGGGTGAGGATAATATCGCCTTCTCGGTCAGTTCTACAGTTACAGCTTCTCCAGAAGCCATCCCGGCGAGAAGCTCAAGAAGATTCAGAGCCCGCCTGCCGTCTCCATCTGCAGCCAGGGCTATCATTTCCAGCACTCCATCCGCAATACCCCCCGGATTAACTTCTTTGAATGCAGTATGAGCCGCTGCCCGCTCGAGTATGGAGATTATGTGCGATTCCTCAAGGCTCTTTAGAACGTATACGGTACACCTGCTCAGAAGAGGTGCGATTATCTCAAAGGAAGGGTTTTCAGTCGTGGCCCCGGCAAGGGTTATTGTGCCGTTTTCCACATGGGGAAGGAAAGCATCCTGCTGAGCTTTGTTGAACCTGTGAATTTCATCTACAAAAAGAAGTGTTTTCATCCCGTTCCGCCGGAGCCTGGAAGCGTCAGCAACTATTGCTCTTACCTGTTTAACGCCTCCAGTAACAGCGCTGAACCGGACGAAATTCTGTTCGGTGTACTCCGAGACAAGCAGTATAAGAGTTGTTTTGCCGGACCCGGGCGGCCCCCAGAGTAAGAACGACCCCAGAACGCCCTCCGTAAGGGCCATCCTGAAAGCCGCGTCCTTGGACAATAGATGATCCTGTCCCGCCACCTCCTCCAGTTTGCGGGGACGGAGGAGATCGGCAAGGGGCGGTTTCGGTTCTTTTATCTCGATATTTTCAAGTAGATCCATTTACTGCTGAAAATAAACTAAATGGAGCTTGAAAGAAAGGGAGGTCTTCCTCTATGTGTTGACGATCCACTCAAATGAAATTATCATTCGGTACATAATAGCGTACATGTACAGTTTGGAGTTAATATGGAGGCGATCAGTTATACAGCAGCACGGGCTAACTTTGCTAAAACAATGGCAAAGGTCTGTGATGATCATGCCCCGATCATCGTGACCCGTAAAAGTGAAGATCCGGTAGTAATAATGTCTCTTGAAGATTATGAGGCCATGGAAGAAACAACATACCTCCTCCGTTCCCCAACCAATGCAAGACTGCTGCTGGAATCCATTTTCGAACTTGAAGCCGGTAAAGGCAGAGAGAGAGAACTCATCGAATGAAGCTGATCTTCTCCTCGATCGCATGGGAGGATTATCTTCACTGGCAAAGCACAGATAAAAAGATACTGAAACGGATCAACAGGCTTATCAGAGATATTCAGCGTTCACCTTTTGAAGGCATTGGTAAACCGGAGCGATTGAAACATGGCCTGTCAGGCTACTGGTCCCGGCGTATCAACGATGAACACAGGATAGTATACAAATGTAAGGATAATGCTCTTCTGATTGCACAACTCCGATATCATTACAGCATAAGAGATTGATGTTCTTTACCGGGGCTTGCAGAGAAATTCCTTAGTAGTACCGGGCACATAAAAAAGAAGATGCCCGGCGCAAAAAGGCCGGGCATCTTCTGAGAATGGTCTGATTCTAGTATGTGCCTCTACCCTGATCGGCGCCCATGTCGCCCATCTGGGACATTATTCCCTCAAGGAACATCATGGCCTGAAGGGTCTGTGCGGGTTCACCTGGAAGAAGGTTCTCTGCGCCGCTGAAACCGTATCCTCTTACCTCTATGAAATGGGTTTCGCCGTCGCCGGTTACTTCAGCGTAAGCGATAGGTACAAGCGGGAGTTCTGAAGAGAGAACAGCTTCTGCCTGGCCTTCAGGATGTACTACTGAGAATTCTACTCCATCAACACTGTTACCTGCAACGTCCACTGTGGTCTCGTTCATGCTGAACTGAAGGTTATCAAGCTCGGCCATGATCTCATCGAGGCCATCCTGTCCGCCATCGGCGTTGAAGCCCTGCTCGAAGCCCTGCTCGAACTGTTCCTGGAATGCGGGATCTTCCATCACTTCTTCGAGGAATTCAGGTACACCGATAAGGTCGATAGCCATGATCATACCCTGCTGCTCGAATTTCACTATTCTGATGGCACTGATGAACTCAAGAGCCATTTCCATGTTCTCTTCGTTGCCGAACATGTCAGCCATGCCGCTGGCATCGGACATGTTTTCACGGATGTATGCTGCAGGATCAGCTGCGAATGTTCCGAACTGATCTTCGTAATCCTCCATGGCTTCATCCATACCGTCTGCATCGATAAGCATCTGGGCTACGAAACCTGTAACGCTGATCTGAACCCAGTAACACTCAGTTCCCTGGTTCATTTCGGAACCAACTACGGATAATGTGAGTGTTTCGGGCATGTTATCCGCACCGTATTCGATCCACTGTCCAACAGCCATGTCCGGTGTATCCAGATCGAATCCGCTTATGGCGGCTATATCGTCGTCGTGTGCATCATCGGTATCGTGACCGTTTGCATCGTCATCTGTTGAATCGTCGCCGTTACCATCAGTAACGACCTCTCCATTATCACCATCTACTCCATTACCAGCTTCATCTGCCTGCTCGCCGCATCCGAGGAAAGCGAGACCTATGATCATTGCAAGCACTAAAAACAACCTAGACATATTTGCCCTTTCTTTTTGAACCTGAACATTGTGATTCTGAAATAGTAGAGTGGAATTATGCGAAATTCAAAGCAGTTAGTCAAATAACTACTCCGAATCTACCTCTATGAGTTTGACATAGGGTATTCCGTTCTCGCTGAGCCTGCTGCCCCCTCCTAAGAATGTAAGATCTACTACAAACGCTGCACCTGCCACAGTACAGGCATCCCGGCGAAGTAGGGATACGGCAGCCATTGCAGAGCCTCCCGTTGCAATAAGATCGTCAACTATAAGCACCCTGCTTCCGGCAGGAAGCGAATTCTTATGCATTTCAACTATGTTTGTACCGTACTCCAGTGTATACTCTTCGCTTATGGTATCTCCCGGCAGCTTACCGGGCTTTCTGATAAGTACAAGCGGCAGCCCTCTGTTTGCCGCCATTACAGATCCGAATATGAAGCCTCTTGACTCAATTGCTGCTATGGCATCGTACTTAAAAGCCTCTGATGCGCTCTCAAGATGCCGGACTGTATCGTTCAACGCTCCGGGGTGAGTAAGCAGTGTCGTGATATCCTTGAAAACAACACCCTCGATCGGAAAATCTGAAATATTCCTTATATGATCATTCAGCTCCTCAATGGTCAGCATAAATCCCCTCCCGAATTACTAATAATAAATTCAAGTGCTTCCTCCGGTGAACTTACAGGCACTACTCCATCGATTCCGGCCCATTTTCCAACG
>QNDS01000188.1 GCA_003644925.1 Candidatus Fermentibacterota bacterium | reverse complement strand
TCCACTGCATCGGGAGCATACTGAGCAGCCAGAGCAAATGTGGTGAGAATGCTGGATTCCATGCGGCCAATGCGCATCGGTACATTTTCAGCATCTGAGTTGCACTGATGAAGCTCAACAAGAATTTCTGAGAATACAAGGTTCATGAATTCAAATGACTTCCCCGGTGATGCAAGAGGAGTGATGGTGTATCCGGCATCCAGGCAGAAATCCTCTATGTCGCGCCGGTGTCTGTACAGATATATCAGATCGTCCATTGCGCTGTCGAACATGCCCAGGCTGATGAAGGCGTTAACTCTGTTCATACGCATCCATGCGAAGTCTTCGGCTCTGACTGAGAGAGAATCGTAGGCCGCAAGCTGTTTTTCCACCAGATCAGCTGCAATCTGGCGATCTTCTGCAGCTGCAGCCTCCTGTCCATAAGTATTCCCGAGGGTATACCAGCTGCCCAGTTCCCAGGAATTGTATCGGAGGGATTCCATGCAGAGTTCCCCGGCAGTTTCTGAGGTTTCTCCGTTTGCCAGTGCCGTCATGGCAGAACTCAGGAAAATTGATGACCGCATCATTCCGTAAGCTCTGTAAACTCCCGGCAGAAGAAGCAGGAACCCTGCAGCCAGAGGCAGAATGGCTGTCCAGCGGGGAAGCTTTTTCATAGTGCTGTCCTGCCCCACCGGCAGCAGGGACATCAGGATCGCAAGAAGGTAGACGGAGGTTGTCCATCTGAGGGCTACCGAGGTAAGTCCTTCCAGCAGAAGAACCGTGATGCCGGTTATCACACCCCATTCGGTAAGTGAAATATTCCTGTTTTTCAGGGCTCTGGTGAGCAGCAGGATGATTAAAGCAGACCACAGCAGAAATCCGACCAGTCCGTTTTCAGCAAGTATCTCCAGAGGCTCGCTGTGAGCGTGGGCAGTGTTGACCGAAACCCCTCGGAGAGCGAAATCAGAAGGTCTGTACTTTGGGAACAGAAGCTGGAACGAGCCGTTACCCCAGCCGAAAACAGGCCTCTGAAAGATCATTCCTGAGGAGCCTTCCCAGATAACCTGCCTGACTCCGGCTGTGCCTGAAAAGGGTGGTGCGGAGAGTTCCGGAAGGAACACCATTACCAGGACAATGGCAAAGAAGATGACCAGAAGCAGCTTTCGGATCCCGGGTTTCCAGCGGACGATAAGAACCGCGGCAGTTGCCCCGGCCAAAGCAAGAATGCTGCTGCGCGTTCCGCTCATTAACAGTGCTGAGCCGCATACGATCAGGAACAGAGCAAGTAATGATACTCTCTTCCAGCCTTTTCCCAGCAGGAATGCAAAGCCCACTGGAAGAAGCCCGGCGGCAAAACTCCCCAGAAGATTCGCATTGCCGAACACACCTGCCAGCCTGTGCCCGGATGAAGGCATGAGGATCGATACGAGGATGGCGAGGCTCCCACCTGCAATGAGGGGGATCAGAATTTTCTCTCTGCTTACACGGAAGACTCGGAGAGAGATGAATATTCCAATTGCCGAGGAAACGAGTAAAATGCGGGTAACACCGGGATTTGAGGGAGCGTATTGATGAATAAGCGTCATTGCGGGAACAAGCAGAAGCAGTGGAATGGGAAGGCTGCGCGGAAGAATAGGATCCTTCATCATTTTAAGACCGAGAAGAACCAGAAGCAGCCCCGCGGACAGGGTGAACACAAGAAGTTTGATCAGTGTGGAATTATGACTGTCCGGGATAATTGCCAGTGGGACAGCGATGGCCATTACCCATATGATGGCCATCGGCAGTTTTTCAGAAATACTTCTATTCTGTATCAGGGTATCCTGATCAGGGGTCTTGTCTCCGTAATACCTCCGGCATTCAGCCTGAGAAAGTATGTACCGGGGGGAAGATCGGTGCCGCTCAGGATGAAATTATGCTCTCCTCCGGGAAGATTCCCGGCATGAAGAGTTTGAATTTTTCGTCCGGTCAGGTCGTACAGATCCAGAGTAACATGGCATTCTGCAGGCAGAGCAAAGGAGACAGTCGAAGATACACTGAAGGGGTTCGGACTGCTGAAAATCGTATTTCCGGGAGCTTGGGGAATCGAATGCTCGGGCTCCGTAATACCTGTGGTATTTTCTGCGAAACTGAGTATTCTGCCTGAGTTACCGCATCCCCAGCCGTGGTTGAAATCGATGAAAGTTATCCTGCTCAGCAAGTTTTCAAGACCATACGATGAGTGAGTAATATTGAATCCACCATCTGACGTTTGTCCGAATTGCTGTCCTGTAAAATAACCGTACAGTCCGTTTGAATCGAACCAGACATCAGAATAATCTTTACCGGTAACTGCAATGGTCTCCCAGTTGAGACCTGCATTCAGCGTACGGACAACAGTTCCGTTCCATCCTACTGTCCAGACCGTATCAGCATTCAGGGCAAAAAGTCCATGAAAGGTATTCGACATTGAGCTGGTCTGCTCAGACCAGGAATCGCTGTTGAAGTCAAAGCAGATAATTTTCCCGCTGCCGCCGACAATCCAGCCTCTGTCTGTATCACCGAAACGGACATTGGTTAAACCATCACTGCCAAAACCGGTTTTCTCTGTCCAGCTGGCACCGCCATCTGTTGTGTAGACTATCCCGCCGGCAGATCCCACAGCGACTCCGCAATCCTCATTCATAAAATCAACGGAGTACAGTCCGTTTTCAGCTGGAACAGAAGGTGTTATGTCCGTCCAGCTCCCGCCGCCGTCAACGGTTTTTAGAATGATCCCCACATCTGAAGAACCAACACAGTATCCCACGAGAACGGTCGGAAAGCAAATATCTTCCAGATCGAAATTTATATCAATAACCTGGCTTTCCCAGTTTACCCCGCCATCGCCCGAAGCCATTATTACTCCATAGTTGCCGCATGCCCACACATGGTTTTCGTCGAAGTGAGTTATCCCGTTAAGATTTCTCAGGGTTGTATGGCTGGAGAGCTGGCTCCAGTCTCCCGATGAATTCCGGGAGAAAATCAACCCGCTCAAACCAGCGGAAAGAATCCTTGAGGCACCAGGTACAGACACCGAGTACAGATAGTATGCTGAAGCGCTCCCCGGCGGTTGAGGAGGAAGTGTTTCGGCCAGCCAGTACTCACCCCCGTTTACAGTAACAGCAACTCCATCTTTCCCGGATGCAGCTCCAAGGTCCCCGGAGAAGTCCACATCGGAAAAATCCGCTCCACTCTGCTGGTAAACAGCAGACCAGGCGTTACCACCCTCATCTGTGGAAGCTATGTAGTCACCCCCCACTGCAAAACCACAGGAGTCATCGATGAAATGAACACCGGTATAGTTCACCGAGATTCCTGTGTTCTGCTCCTCCCAGAAAGCTCCGCCAGTTGAAGTACTGAGAATATTACCGGTGGTTCCGGTTGCCCAACCGGTGGATGGGTTAACGAACGAAACATCGTATATCGGTGAAGTGATTCCGCTTCCCTGGTATTGCCACGACGCACCACCGTTCATGGTTCGCAGGATAGTACCACCGTACCCGCCAATTGTTCCGTAGTTCTCGTCACTGAATTCAATTGATAGAAGATCCTGGGAAGATGGGTATGTGAAAGCCCAGTTTGCTCCACCATCAACGGTGTGAATCAATATTCCGTCCTCACCGCAGGCCCATCCTTCACTGGTATTAAGAAAGAATACACTCTCCAGTTTTTTGTCTCCCCTGTACAACTCTTCCCAGATTACTCCCCCATCATCTGTGCAGAATAGTGCGCCCAGTTCCGTAACAATCCAGCCGTCACTGTTATTAATGAATTGAATCCCATTTATACGGGAACCTGTGGGGTATGGATGCTGCCAGGACCATGATGATTCAGCCATGGCAGCACCTGAAAAAAGAAGCACCGCCCAAAGCAGTGCAAAACATTTCGACGAATTATTGATAAACATTGAAATCTCCATTCCGGATATTACAACTCCTCACATATATAAACCAAGATAACAGATTGATGAAAAAGTGCAAAGATGGTGTACGCGTCATGTGAGAGTATATTTTTACATGTACTCTATGGAGGGATAGGAATGTAATGAAGGTAGTTCTTGTTTACCCGCGCTGGAACTGGATCGAGTACAATGGCCTGGCGGAACCTCTGGGGCTTCTGCAGCTGGTCAGCGCTCTGCGGGACTGCGGGCATGAAGTTGTTTACCTTGATTACTCCTTCTGTCAGTCTCTTGATGAGCTCGATGAAAGCGCAAGAGATGCCGGGTTGATAGGGGTTGCCATTTCCTCAGCCGCAACCCTCGGAAGCTCTGCCATTGTTACCGCTCATCTCCGCACCGTTAATCCTGACGCTATGTTCCTCGCGGGAGGAGCTTATCCCAGTATTTTCCCCGGCGATACTCTGGAGACAATACCCTTTGACTTCGTTCTTGCCGGTGAAGCCGAGGATTCCATCGTTGAACTCGCTGAGGCGATCGCAAACGGAAAGAACCCCGACAATATTCGAAACCTCGTTTACATCAGGGATGGAAAGCTTGTTGAAAACCCCAGAAGACCAGTACCTGCAGACCTTGATAGGCTGCCTTTCCCGGCCCGGGATGTTGTTGACTATGACGCATATCTGCAGAATGGCATGAGCGAATTCGGAGTTATAACATCTCGCGGCTGTCCCTATAACTGCCTGTACTGCAAGCCCAGTACCGACAGGATATTCGGAGGAGGCATACGGTTCAGGAGTCCTGAAAACGTTATTGATGAATTGACAGAGCTAGCTCGACTTCGAAGCACGAACAGCATTCCCGTTTTTTTCAAGGATGATACGATCACGCTTCATCCAACGGAGTGGTTCGAGGAACTCCGGGATGGTTTGAACCGCAGCGATCTGAAACTGAAGTGGCATTGCGCCACCAGGGTGGATACCGTTTCGCGGAGTAAGCTGAAGGTCATGGCACAGAGTGGATGCCATTGCATTTCCTACGGAGTTGAAAGCGGAAGTCAGAGAATTCTGGACTTTTACAGAAAAGGTACCACTCCTGCGCAGGCGGTGCAGGCTTTCAGGTGGAGCCGGGAGTTCGGCATTGAAGCAACTGCAATGCTGATGATAGGGTGCCCCATGGAGAAAGAGGATGATCTTGAGGCCACTTATGCTCTGCTTAAGAAATTGAAGCCGGATGATATAGTGGTCTATTTTTCAACAGCGATTCCAGGCAGAGATATCCATGACTGGGCAGAGAGGGAGGGCTACCTGATAAATGACACAGATCCGCAGCACTTTGACCCGGCAAGAAATCGGGCTTTAGAGGTAATGAACATGCGTCTGCCATATCTTCAGATCGAGGATGTTATTCACTGGAAGCACAAGATCGAGAGATACAGAAGCTGGAGGAAAGTGACAAGCATCGATAATATTCGTAAATGGTTGACAGACCTGATACATGACCCGGCTTCCGGAACCAGGAATGCAGGACTGGTTCTGAAGGGGTTCAGCGGCAGGAGAGACAGACCGAATGAGTGATAGAGTTCTTATCGCAGCCATAAACTGGAACGGCAGGGATTTCATAACCGGTATGATCGATTCCCTTCTGCCGCAGATAAAAGAAGCAGGTGCCCGGCTTCTTATCTTTGATAATGGGTCTTCCGATGGTTCGGCGGATCTTGTTGAGGATAAATACAGCGGCGCGGGAATTGTCAGTGTTTTCCGGAATGGTGAGAATATCGGTTTCGGCAGAGCTGCCGGCAGAATTATTGAAGATGCAGAATGCGCTACGGTTGTTCTTGTGAATACCGATACCATTCTACGGCCCGGCTGCCTTGAGAATCTTCTGACGGCGCTGGAATCCCGGCCAGAGGTGGCTTTTGCCGGTCCCCGGCTTCTGTGGCCGGATGGTACCCTGCAGTCTTCCATGCGTGATTTTCCTTTCCCGGGCAAACTCCTTCTCGAACACATTCCGGTGCTCCGGAAACTCACAGCGAAATACTCCCCCCACGATAAAGGCAGATATGCAGACTGGCTTGTCGGAGCGATGATGGCAATAAGGGTTGAAGCTTTTAATGAGGTTGGCGGATTTGCCGAAGAGTTCTTCTTCTTTCACGAGGAAACGGATCTTCTGTACCGTCTTGCGACGGCCGGATGGAAGGTCTGGTTCGAACCATCCGCAGAAGTATTCCATCTAGAGGGAGCTTCATCGAGGCAGAAGTACGGACGGAGGATCTATCTTCGTCATATTCCGGGAAAACTGCTGTTTCTGAAAAGACATGGAACGCGCCTTGATATCTTTTCGTTCAAACTTTTGATGACACTCCTTCAAACCGGGCGTATGATCACAGGCAGACTTTTCGGGAAACTGGCAGAG
>QNDS01000187.1 GCA_003644925.1 Candidatus Fermentibacterota bacterium | reverse complement strand
CAGATCGGTCGTCTTACAGGCAGAATGGATATAGAACCATCCTACAGACCGGAGCGCCCCGGAGACGTAAAACACAGCCGGGCTGAAATTACCCTTGCACAGAAACTTCTCGGGTATGAACCGGTGACTTCTTTTGAAGATGGTCTTGAAAATACAGTATCTTTTATGCGGGAGCGTCGGGTCTAACAATCCGGCGCTGCCTCACTGAAACCCTGCGAAAGTCATCAGTTGTGCATCGGGAGGAAGTATGAATCTCCTTAATGACGGGAAGATCCATCTTGCTGACGGTGCAATCGGTGAATATCTGTTTTCGCTTGGATATCCGGGTAATTATCTTGCATGCGAAGCAGTTATCAGATCTCCTGAGATCCTTGCGAGCATACATCGTGAATACGCATCAGCAGGTGCTGTGATACTTACTGCAGATACTTTCGATGCAAACACGGAAAAGCTGGACAGGCACGGACTCGCGGACCGATGCGAAGAGATCAACTATCGGGCGGTTAAGCTCGCAGCACGAAACGGACAGTGCGCGGTAATGGGTTCAATAGGCCCTCCAGGGACAGGACGCTCATTCCACGCTGAGCCCGGAGACACTGACAGGCTTACGGAAACTTACGCTCCCCAGGTTGCGGGTTTACTCAGCGGAGGTGTTGATCTCATACTTCTTGAAACCCAGATCGACCCGGTACAGGCCAGGATCATATACGATATTGTAAGATCATGCTCAGGTGACATACCTGTCGCCGTCAGTTTTACATACGGCCACGATCTCCTTACTCCTTCAGGTTACTCCATTAAAGATTCCATCAGTGAATTCGCTGATACGGACATTGTGATGCTTGGTGCCAATCACGGAATCGGCCCTCTTCAGTTCCTCGATATCCACAGGAGATTTGCAGCATCATCACCTTTCCCTGTGATTCTTCAACCAAATGCGGGAACGGGGAAATACAAGAACGGCCGTTTCGTGTTCCCTGAAAACCCCGATCACTTCTGCAGATGCATGCTGTCCTGTACAGGAAAAAGCACCTCTCTGCTGGGTGGATGCTGCGGTACAACTCCTGCTTTCATCTCCAGTCTCTCTCGAAAATTGTCAGAGGGAGCAGAAATCAGAGTATTCTCATCCCCGAATCCGGATGAAGCCGATGATATCCCTCATTCCGCAGTGTCATACGATCCTCCGTCCCTCTCGGCGCAGATCGCAGTCGGAGACGCACTTATTCTCGAATTACTGCCTCCCCGGGGCGGCGACCTCTCGTTGTTCTCCTCAAGGGCTGAAAAACTGGAGCGGTTCGCTCCCGTTACCATAAGCATCCCTGATTCTCCCATGGGAAAGGTGCGGATGTCTCCATGTATCTCAGGGCTTTACCTTCGGGAAAAGCTCGGTATCGATCCCCTGGTGCACTTTGCCTTGCGCGACAGAAGCCTGACGCGGATTCAGTCGGACCTCCTTGCTCTATCCGGAGCAGGCCTGCAGGGTATCTTTCTTATTTCCGGGGACCCTCCCTCACTTGGTGATTATCCGGAGTCTACCGCGGTATACGATCTTACAACTGAGCAGACCCTCGAGCTGCTGCAGCATCTTGCCGATGGGCAGGATCTCAGCGGCAGAAAAATAGGAACGGGTTCCGGTTTCTTCCCCGGAAGCGCTGTAGCTCTCGGAGATCCGGATTCAGCTGATAAGGTTAGAAGACGGTGGGATGCAGGCTGCAGATTCTTCATAACCCAGCCTGTCTTTTCCATGGAAACACTCGAAAGATCTGCAGCGCTCCTCGAGGAGTACCCTGTTCTGCCAGCCGTGATGCCCTTTCGGAACAGATATTCCGCCGAATACCTTGCATCGGAAGTACCAGGCATATCGATCCCTGATCAGGTACTTGCAAAGGTTCATGAACTGGATGACTGTGATGTTCTTTCTTTTTCTTTAGATTATCTTTCCCGGCTGATCGATGGGATGAGGAATATGGTCTCAGGTGTGTACATGGCCGGTTCAAGAAAGGGTATGATGAAACTTGCTGAAGAATGGCGGGAGTAACGGGATGACACAGTCGAAGAAATTACTCGATCTCCTTGGGAAGAGAATAGTGTTTCTGGACGGGGGAACAGGGACAGAGCTTTTGAAAAGGGGTATGCCTTCTGGCGTGGCCACCGAAGAATGGGCAGCAGCAAATACCGGAATTCTCAAGGCTGTACATTCCGACTATGCCGAAGCCGGAGCGGATATTGTTCTCACCTGCACTTTCGGCGGCACACGGGCAAACCTCAATACACCAGGCAGTGTAAGGGATATCAACCTCAGGCTTGCCGAAGCGGCCATTGCTGCTGCGGGCGGTAAAGCTATGGTAGCTGCAAGCATCGGACCCACCGGCAGGCTGATACATCCCTCAGGAGCAACGACATGGAAAGATGCTTATAAGCTTTTCAGTACGCAGGCAGAAGCACTGGCTGATACAGGTATAGATATTTTCTTCCTCGAAACATTCTCAGACCCAAGGGAACTCAAGGCTGCGGTTCTGGCGGTCCGGGACAATGCTCCAGATGCTTTTATTTCGGCTCAGATGACATTTGCATCCGGTTCTCTGTCTCTGTCCGGTACATCCCCTACTGCACTTGCAGTTCTTGCGAACCAGCTTCCAGTGGATGCGGTCGGTGCCAACTGCGGAACCGGACCCGAGGGACTTCTGCCAGTAATCCAGGAGATGGTGAGATTTTCAAGTAAATGGGTAACGGTTGAACCCAACGCCGGTCTTCCGGTAAATGGCGTATACGATATGACTCCTGATAGATTTGCGGCGTGGCTTGAGGATTTCGCAATGAGTGGCGCCGCTATCATAGGCGGCTGCTGCGGCAGCGGTCCTGAGCATGCACGGGAGTATGTCTCTCTAATTGGACATCGTTCTGCAGTAAAACCCCATCACGAAGAGCTTCAGCTTCTCACATCTGTGGACAGAATCGTTTCAATCGGAGACAGGATGCTTACGATTGGGGAGTCCATCAACCCCACCGGGAAAAAGAACCTGCAGAATTCCCTCTCAAAAGGAGATTTCTTCTCCGTTATTTCCCTCGCACGGGCTCAGGGAAGAGCCGACCTTATCGATGTGAACCTCGGTCTGGAAAAATTGCTTCCAGATGGTTTTGTACATGAGATCTTCAGCCGACTTTCCATCGGTTTACCCCTTTCCGTCGACCTTTCGGATCCTGCGAACATAGAAACCGCCTTTTCTGAAATGGGAGGGATAGGCATTCTGAACTCCCTGATAGCTACGGAGCAGTATATAGGCAAAAGAGTCGGTACTCTTCTCCGCCATGGCGGCTACGCTGTACTTCTGCCCATTGATGAAGATGGACCCGGCAGAACCGCTGAGGAAAGATTGATTAAGTTGGAAAAGGGGATAGCCATTCTGGACAGCCATGGATTTCCTGAGAGCAGGATAATAGCCGATCCAATCGTGAAACCTCTCGGCACAGGCGCTTGCAGCAGGTTGATCCTGGACACTCTGAAGCTCTTCAGGCAGAGAGGTCTGCTGACCATTGCGGGAATATCGAACATCTCCTTCGGTCTGCCCGATAGAAGCAGCCTGAATGCGGCTCTCCTTGCATCGCTCGGGTCCGCCGGTCTGGATATGGCCATCGTGGATGTTCTCGATTCAAAAGTACTGGAAATGCACAGAAATACTCAGATCCTCCTTGGCAACATAGAGCCGGTCGAGAGACGGCTTCCGGAGCTTGACCCTATGGGAATTTCACCGGATTACATGGGAATACTGATCAAGAGTATAGTCATTGGAGACCGCCGACAAACCGAAGCAACCGGTCGGGAACTGCTTGAGAGCGGTCGCAGTGCAAGAGAGATACTGGAAGAGGGGCTTTCTCCTGCAATGGAAAAAGTTGGAGACCTCTACAACAGGAGGAAGCTGTTTCTGCCTCACCTTATTGCTTCGGCGTCGGCTTCTGATGTCCTTACGAAGCTCCTTCGGCCTTACCTTGATAAGGAGAAGGTGTCTTCATGCAGAGGCAGGATAATAATAGCATCGGTCAGAGGCGATATTCATGATATTGGCAAGAACCTTGTTGCCCTCTTCCTACGAAACGCCGGGTTCGAAGTCCTCGATCTCGGTAAGGATGTGCATGCAGATGAAATCGTGGCGAAAGCTGCGGAAACCGGCGCGCACATAATAGCTCTATCAGCACTCATGAGCACAACAGCGCCTGAGATGGAGAAGGTAATATCTCTTGCGAAATCCAGGGGAATCACAGCCCGGATTATGGTTGGAGGTGCTGTAGTAACCAGGGACTACGCAGATTCAATAGGAGCGGACGGATACGCCGGTAATGCGTACGGAGCAGTTCAGACAGCATCAGATCTTACAGGAACCGGCGAAGCCTGATAGCTGGCTACCGCCTTACTTCCAGCATATAGACTTTCTGGTAACCATCGGCGGGATCCTCTGCATATGCGAGGATTCCATTGCCGTCAATGTAAAATCTCCAAGAATTACCGTCCGGATGATCTCCGGCTACTTCGGCTATGTACATCAGTTCGCCTGAGCTGCTGTACACACTGAATGTAGGCACAACTGGTCCGCCATGCTGAACCCAGATGTTTCCCTCTCCATCGATTTCAAGACCCCTGATCAGAGGCTTGTACAGGTCAGGCTCGATTGGAGCCATCGGATCCATTTCCATAGCCGCCAATTTAGCTCTCATGATCAGCCTTTCCATCTCAATTTCTTCATCCGTCCTCAATACAGGCTCAAGATCAAGCTCGATCCGCCCGGTTTCCATACCATCGGAGTCGAATATGATAACCACCGCTTCCTCGGTTGACCTGGGGGCGATAAAGGTATTACCGGAATAATCAGCCGCAATATCGTAACCGTACCAGACGAGTTTGATCATTGAGGCCATGTCAGCAGGGTCAAAGGGAGCTGTATCTTCAATATAAGTCACTACTGGTTCTTCACCATCAAGGGTGAATTTTGCAATACTGATCAGTATCATCGGTTCTCCGGAGGAGACATCAAAATTGATATCCTTCCTGACGTAGAAGCTCTCTTCAGCACCTTCAATGCAAGTTGGAGGGGTTCCCAGCGAAGGCAATGAGCCAAGCCATTCACCTGTGTAGTAGTCGTACTGGTGTACTCCGAGTATCTCACTGCCATCACCTGTCAGATAAACATGACCATCTTCGGAAATTCCCAGGAACGCAATGCTCTGAAGCTCTCCCGGTCCGTTACCTCTTCTGCCTATCTGCCTGATGTACTCACCCTCCGGAGAATAGATTCGAATGCACGCATAGGCGCAATCAAGCACTGCAATACTGCCGTCGGGACCGTAAGCAAGCCCTTCTATAGCTCCCATAACGTAGGTGGAATCGCCCAAATCGATTCCCAGGGAATCCACAGCTACCAGATAAACAGTGGGAACTTCTGAAGTAGTCTCGTCCGCAACGGAGCCGGTTGTCTCTTCTCCGCCGCAGCTCATGAGAAGGGTCATCAATGCTACTGCTGTTAAAATTTTCATGTTTCCTCCCAGACTGGAATGTGCTCTTCCTCGCTGATGAATACTCTCGTGTAGATATTTCAAAAAGCGGATTTGTCAAGAGTATGTGGGAATACTACTAGATAATATATAATAATATCTTTATATGTGTAGAATTATTGTAATGTTCAGCAGTTCACAAGTGACCAGAAGTGACGCCCGGCCCCGCTAAGTTCTGGTTTCGACTATGTGGATCCGGGCAAGGGATGATGAATCGTTCTGGAAATGGTGCCTCTCGTAAGGACGTACGATAATGACATCTCCCTCCCCCACCACGTGCATCGCTCCATCCCCGTCCATAAAGAGAAGTTCTCCCTGAAGCACTGTCACCACGCGCTGGAAATCGAATTCCGAGCGCGGCAGCCTTCCTTCAGGGTTAATCGTGAAGAGCCGCACTGTAAGACCGCCGCAGCCCTGGGCAGGTCCTGCCAGAATCCTTGAAATCACCTTCCTGTAACCCTGCCCTGTTTCACGCCCGGCTCTTATGGAACCGGCTTTCCTGATAACTGCCAATCCCTACCTCCCCGGTCCGTACGTTGATGAAGATCCCACCGACACTGTCCATCTGCTGTGGAAAGCGGAAGACCACCCCCAGGTTACCGTTGCCGGCCCCATCGGTGTATCGAGCCCGGCTGCGAGCCCGGCTCCCCATGTCCATTCGCTCTCTTCAATTTCAAGGGGTGATTCCCAGTCGCAAACAGCGCCTGCCCCGATAGATAGAAAGAAGGGTCCGTTCAAATCCCTCTGGAACCGCGCAAGCCCCGCGATCCT
>QNDS01000186.1 GCA_003644925.1 Candidatus Fermentibacterota bacterium | reverse complement strand
TCTCAGTGTACCCTAGTGCGTTGTTTACAATTGTTTGCATTTCCGTCCCCTCATGACATTCTATGCGTTTTGCATCCCCGTTTTATATAGTAGATGCCTAAATAGGATTGATATTAATCATATATATAGTTTGCGGGGTGGTGGGGCTGCCATGACTCGTGACATTGACTGATGCCCAAAAAGCCGCCACATTTGTAGGTATAATCCGGACAAGACGCAACCAAACAGGAAATTAAACCCTGGGGAGTACGCAGAGCACTCTTCAATGAGTCTTCTGCGCGCTGCCAACGACTTTGTTAACACAATTCCGCGGTTAAATCACCTACCAATCAGGGATTCAGTCCCCTGACTTCTGCCAATACCGCATTGGGATCGAGGGCATATCGCTGGATGATTTGGGAGGTCTCCTTGTAATTGTTGATATTCTTCTCAACCATATATTCAAGGATCTCTTTGCGTTCTTCTAATGCGTTTCTCAGTTGTTTATTTGTCCAGCCGCGCTCCTCCCTGATCTGGTCCAGCACATACGAGTTACCTGAGTACTCGAATGTGTCTTTCGCAGGATCCCAGGTGTACAGGTCATTGATCCTCACGCCGCCGGTTCTCTGGTCAAGCCCTGTGATCTCGAGAAGCGTCTTCGTCCGCCTGACGCGCTCATTTCCGATGTATGTCTGCATCTGGATGCTTACGATGTTTAGTGCCTGTAGCATCGCATGCGGCACATTGATGGGCTCGCCCTGGAGCCGGTTTAAGAGTGTCTCGATGTCTGCGGCGTGCATCGTTGAGTATGTGGTGTGTCCTGTGGACATCGCCTGGAAGAGCGTTAGCGCTTCCTCGCCGCGCACCTCGCCTACAAGGATGTATTCGGGACGTTGCCTGAGCGCGGCTTTGAGGAGTTCGAACATATTGATATCGCTCACACCCTCATGAGCTATGGTCGACTCTCTTGTAACACCTGCGATCCAGTTCTCGTGGTGCAGGGTCAGTTCCCTGGTATCTTCGATGGAGACGACCTTTGCTATCGGTGGTATGAACATGGAGACCGCGTTTAATGCGGATGTCTTTCCGGATGCTGTGCCACCGGCAAGGATCGTGCTCTTGCTGTTCTCGATCGCAAGCCAGAAATACGCAAGCATCTCGCTTGAGCACGTTCCGAAGTTGAGCATGTCCACCGGGGTAAACGGATCCTCTTTAAACCTTCGAATCGTGAATGAACTGCCTCTCGTGGTCACTTCCTTGCCAAGCGTTGCCTGTAGCCGCGATCCGTCCGGCAGTGTTGCGTCGACCATCGGACTACCGATCGAGATGTGCTTGCCGCCACGCTGCACGAGCTGGATCACGAACGAGTTTAAGTAGTCTTCATTAAACGTCAGGTTCGTCTCTATATTTTTATAGATGGTATGATATATGAATATTGGAATACCTACGCCGTCACAGGAAATATCCTCGATGTGATGATCCTTGAGCATCGCATCCAGCTTCCCGTACCCGACATAGTTTCTATTGAGAAAGTGAAGGATTTTGTGAGTGGAGCGCGGACTTAACTCTATCGAGTAGTAACCAAGCAACTCCAGCGCCTTCCTCCGCAGGATCTGGCTCTTGACAAGGTCGATATTAAATCCCGTACCGTTCTCGCCAGCGCCTGCGTCCACAAAACGCGCGTCAACCAGTTCCTCGAACTGCTCATTATCCCCAACAGTAGCCACAATAGTATCCTCGGTAGCGACCACGCCACCGTTCCCGCCATTTCCATCAAGAATCTCCTCTACAATCCCTTCGTCAAATTGCCTCGCGTTCGCCTCTGCAAACTCGACATCATCAAGCGTAAGCACGTCAGAAAGGTCCTCGTACAACCGCATGAGCAGGGCCTTCTCAAACGGTGTCAGCGAGGGTTCGACCACCGTATACACTGGAACTTTCTTCGCGGTATCATACAGAATCAGCACAAACGCATAAGGCTCATCCACCCAGTATCGATCGATCTCAGTATATCCGTCCGGAATCTGGTCATCGACAAGGGCGCCATGCTTTTCCAGATCATAAGGTTCAAGATCGTACACAACATCCTTGGTGCTGACAATCTCTTTTATACGGCTCACAAGTTCACTACTTCCCATAGTTCTTACAACTACTGTATACGTAAAAAGCTTTTTGTATGGTGCACACCGATTAAGTGAATGTGAGGGACTAAATAGATGGGGACGTCGATGGATAAACTACAATCGATCACGATGCCAACAGGGATTATTTCGCTTGACTCTATACTGAAAGGCGGGTTCCCAGCTGGCTCATTCGTCATGCTGCTTGGGGAGATCGGTGCCGGAAATGCAGAGTTTGCGTACACGTCAGTACTATCGCTCCTCGAACTGCAACGAAACGAAAGTTTTTCCAGAGCATTTGGAAATTCCGTACTATCGCTCCCCGAACTGCAACGAAACGAAAAGTTTTCCGGAGCACTTGGAAATTCCGTAATTCCAGAGAAGATATGTTACATTTCGCTTACCAGAAGCTGGGAAGACGTACATGACGAAATAGGACGGGGTTTTCCGGAAGATCTCTATGAGATGTCCAGCAAAATAAACTTCAAAGACTTTTCAGAGGAGTACTTTGGCAGATCCTCGGTGCCAATCGAGTGGTTGACCGAACCCGCGCTAACTTTCAACTCATTAAGAGAAAAAGTATCAGGAAAGGGACTGATCAGCGAGATGGTGGCGTACCTCGACGAAAACGCACCAAAGAGCGTAGTCATCATCGATTCCGTAACCACGCTTGCAGAGTACTGTGCAAACCCAGGACATTCCGCAGAATGGTCAGACATAATATCCTTCTTCCGAGGTCTGCAGAAGATATCAAAGAAATGGGGTGGGATTGTGTACGCGCTGCTCACAGCAAACATCCTCGAAAGCTCATTACAGGAGCAGATCATGGACTGTGCTGACGGGGTCCTGATATTCGAATGGGATGACTTCGGCGAAACCAAACGACAGCGAGTGATGCACGTCAAGAAATTCAGGGGTCTTCTGCCACAACTTGAGCGGGCTAACCTTGTGAAATTCGAGACGTCAGTCACCACGGATCATGGCTTCGCAATATCAAAGGTCAAACAGGTTGGATGGCAGAGATGATCATAGAACGGGTCAGTAGCGGCATACCGGAAATGGACGAGAAACTGCAAGGCGGATTTCCGGAGAACAGCACCACCGCAATAATTGGAGCATTCGGAACCGGGAAATCCACGTTCGGGATGCAATTCCTAAACGAGGGTCTGCGAAACGGCGAACACTGCATCTTAATCAGCCTCGACGACGACGAAGAAACCATGATCCGCACAGCAGCAGAGTTCGGGTGGGATTTTCAGAGATATGTGGACGAAGAACTGTTGCTACTGATGAAACTGACTGCGATCGATATCAAAACATCGATACTCCGCATCCGAAGTGAACTGCCGCGACTCTTTGAGATGTTCGGCGCGAAACGATGCGTGTTCGACTCGATAACACTCTTCGAAATGCTGTTCACGGGCGAAAACGAACGGAGACTGATCGTATACGACCTTGTTCAGGTTATGAGGAATAGCGGAGCAACATCCGTAATCACATCGGAATTGGACAGCTCAAACCCATATGCATCACGATTCGGAATGATCGAATACGTGTCAGACGGCGTTATATTCTTAAACTACAACCGACTCGCCATGGAGAAAACCATCCGGCTATCTATCGAGATCACGAAAATGCGCAGAACGAAACATTCGAGAGATGTTATGGCTTATGAGGTGCACAGAGATGGGATCAAGATCAAAACAATGGGCACATAGCCGGATATTCTCAAACGATGATGCGGTTTCAACCGTCGTGAGCTTTATACTGCTCTTTGGACTGATCATGTCGGTCATACTGTTTGCAAGGATGCAGTATGTCCCATTGTGGAGTGCGGATGTAGAAGCAAGACATGCTGACGATGTCTTCGCTTCATTCTCAGAAATCCCCGGCAACATCGATAACCTGGTACTCGGCAGCGGCAGCGTCGCTGTAAGCCGACAGAGGATCCGGCTCGGTAGCGGTAGCATCCCGATCATAGCTCCGGGAACATCTTATGGCGCACTGGGTGTGGTGCCGGATGAGGGAAACTTTACTGTGGAGGCGGATGTCTGGGCTGTGAATATCACGAGGAACAACACAGGTCCCCACAGTCTCGAGAACGGATCTGTGAACATCACCAACATCTCCAGCATATCCTCGTTTTATATTCATATCGATAAGATTGAATACAACACCGTGTCACCGGGGGATGTATGTATCCGTGTCACAAACCAGGGACACCAGAACGGACTGGCAGAGATCAAGACCGAAAGCAACGCGCATCTCAACATATCCATCTGGAACGGTTATGGCGACAAAGTAATCGAGGATCTGCCCATAACCGATGACAATTCAGTGGTCGAACGTTACAACATAGATCTTCTGAGCCCCTGTTACGGATTTGACATGGTCCTTTATGAAGTAGAGGCAGAGGTTCTGGCTGATGCAGACGCCCCGTACTACAACCTCACGATAACGAACAGCACATCACTAAACGGCAGCCGTATCCGGTATGAGGTCGTCTATAATGAATATAACAGGACCCTGGTGCACTACAAAAAGACCAGCAACGGAACCATGATGTACGAATCAAGGAACCGCCATTTCTTAAACCAGAAGTTCATCTACCAAAACGGCGCAGTATTCCTCTGCCAGCAACCAGCCGCGACTGTACGCACTGCACCAGAGGTTCTGATCAGAGACTACCGGAACTATACCCGCATACTGATACCCTTAATCTCTGTTGGTACCGGCAGACACAGGATACCCCTGATCACCGGAAGCGGGGTTGAGGAACTGCAGATAGAACTCAAACATGCGGACTGCATCACATTTGCAGATGGCAACAACACCGAAAGCGTAAGCATCATAATCACGCCACCTGCGGGAGACGAGGAATTCCGCGAGAACTACCTGCAGGAATGGGCTGATTATTTCACTGCAACAGTCGCGGGGACGTCGGTTGAGGCGAACCCGGAATGGTCGCCTGATGGCAGTTATACATACATCACAATAACACTCACAGGAAGCATCCATCTGGAGATAAAGGACATCGATGTCGAAGGAAGAATTGCCAGCATCTCGCAGCTGGAGTAGGGGAAGACGGGGGTATGCAGATAATAAACGAGGCACATTACCACGGTTCGGACAGGATCTTTTCGGACAATAGCGCGGTTTCAACTGTTGTCGGCGCTATCCTGCTCTTCGGACTACTCGTGGCAGTCGTGGCATTCGTTAACGTGTACTACGTTCCACCATGGGTCGCGGACGGTGAGGCGCGGCATGCGCAGGATGTTTTTGTTGATTTCTCATCGATTCCCGACCATATCGATGAGCTTGTGATTGCCAACAACAGCGATGCTGTGAGCAGACAGCGAATCAAACTCGGCTGCGGCGGAATCCCGATCATGTCGCCGGGAATGTCATGGGGCTCGCTTGGCACAGTGCCGCAGGAGGGGAACTTCATCGTGAAAGCAGATGTCTGGACTGAGAATATCACGAAAAACGTCACAAGCGACAATTTCACAGATGAGCGCGTGAACATCACCAATATATTCAGTATATCGAAGTTTTATATTTATATTGAGAATTCTTATACCGGGACTGTGTTAATCAATCTCTCGGATCAGGACGGGGGGGCGATACTCCAGATTGCGAGTAACTGCTATGACATAACCACTTGGAGCTCTGACGGTGTTAAAATACTCGATGAACTGATTATAACTACTAACCCCGACCCATTACATCCGGTAAACCTTTTGAGTCCATGTTATGGGTTTAGCAAGGTTTTGAGCGATGCAGACTCCTCCTACAATATCACGATGGAGGCTGACGGGCTTGGTAGTGATATTAGGTATGAGGTAGAATATTATGAATATAACAAAACCACAGAACCTTACACAAAGACCAGCAACGGAACCATGGTGTACAGGTCAATGAACCGCTATTTCATTGACCAGCGGTTCATCTACCAGAACGGCGCTGTATTCCTCTGCCAGCCTCCGGACGCGAGCATGAGGACCCTGCCCGACATCACAATCGAGGATGTGGGAAATTACACGTGGGTGACGATACCGATGGTCACCGTCGGCACTGGCGAGAACCGGACACCGATGATCGGCGGGAGCGGGGTTGAGGAATTGCAGATGGGGCTTAAATATGTTGACCGCATCACATTTGCAGATCGTAACAACACAGAGAGCGTAAGCATCATAATCGAGCCGCCGGAAGGGGG
>QNDS01000185.1 GCA_003644925.1 Candidatus Fermentibacterota bacterium | reverse complement strand
CAACAATCATATACTTCTTAACCTGAGACCAATCAACCTCATCACTAACTTTAATTGGTGAATAAGTGCCATTAGTCTTAAGGGTTAATACCTCTTTACCCACTGTATCTATAGGCTGTGTGGTTGTTTCCATTGTAGTCCAATTCATAGCAGTAGTTCCTTTATGTTAAGTATAAGTTAAAGTTTTCTTTGTAAGAAGTTAAGGTTTCGCCTTCCAGACCTGGGGCTGTGTTAGCCTCAAGGACGTAGACACCCTTACGTCTATTCCATATTACATCTACAGCACAGAAGTCTAAACCTAAAGCCTTAGTAGCCTTAATAGATTCATCAATAATACTTTGATTCCATGTGTCCCCCTCCCTTTCAAATACACTAGAGAATACCCATCCATTCTGATGGTTCCTAATCTCATGTGTAAATAATTCTATAACATCTGTAGACCTAGTTAGTTTCTTAACTTGAATCCTATCAGTGCTATAGGTACCATCAGGTTTCTTAAAGACATGCACTCTATACTCCTTAGTCTTCTTGATATACTTCGTATACAACTTAGTACTGATGGAAGCATCAATCTCTCCTTCAGGATATATACTAATACCCTCACCACCACAGCCCTGAAGTTTAGTACGACCTACCACCTTACCTTCCCAACTCTGAGCTTCCTCAAGGCTTGTGGTAAACTCAGGAACCAATACACCATATTCCCTAAGGGTCTGGAAAGCCTTAAGTTTATTTGTTGCTAAGCCTACAGCTACAGGTTTATTTAATACAGTGGCAGGGTGTCCTATGTCCATACTAGAGCTACCGTAGTTAATGATAAGATGGGAAGCCCGAGGTACATAGGTACTCTCTGGGGTTGGTTTGATTCTCTTACAGTTCATAACGGATGCAAGGTTCCTTGCACTACCACTACCAAGCTTGTATGGATATATGTATGGTTTCATTTAGTTCTCCTCTTTTTAAATGGACATCTTTGATGTATTTTTGTTCGACCCTCAGGGAATACATAAGCGGGGAAGGGTAATTTAGTACACTCAGGTCCATCCATAGTACTCGTAAAATATGGACACTCAACGCACCTGTTTACATTATACTTTCTAGTTATTATCATACTACCTCCTAGTAACCATGATAACTATAGTTACCATTACCATCTAAATTTAATTCAAGAGTACAGTCAGGACATACACCTTCAGACCCTTGAGGTCCTGCATACCACACAATCTCCTTATGGTCTTCAGGTTTTAGTTCCTTAAAACAAACACAACAGCCATCTGCTCCTGCATCATTGAACTCCTTAAGAGTTAGTTGTTTACCCTGAGGTCCATTGTATCTATCAACATCTTTATAGATTGTTACATTATCAACCCTTAAGAACTCTTCTTGATATTGGTTTTGATACCCTGTGCCATACCCATTAATAATACCACCAACAGATTTATTCTTAAAGGTATTGAAGGTCTCTTGGGTTATACCAAAGGCTTTATATCTAATACCATTAACAGTGGTACCTGAGATACTACCCACCCCTTTAGCATTGCCTGCATATAAACACCAATTGATATTCCTAAACATAACTGGGGTTCCAATCTTAGCCTTAGTTTTATCTAGGGTAGAGTCCCAATACTTTTTTGGTGCTGTATATACCTCCATTACTTCCTTCTCTAAACAATCCTTAAGAGATAGGGTGTTATTGTATGGATCAAAAGTATACAAAGTATTAACTTCAACTTCATCTACGCTTTCAAGTTCAATATTATTTCTTTCAGCCAACCATTCAATCATCAAGGGTTCAGAGGCTACCAATACAGCATCAACCTTCTTACACCATCCAATGTATAAGGGTCTCTCAGAGTTTCTAAAGAGATAGGTTTTCTCTGTTGTCTCATCGTACCAAGAGAGAGCCATTGCTCCTTGTATAACCTTAAGGGCCTCAGGTATTCCTTCAGAAGCTATCTCTCCAAAGAGAGCATCACTATCTACAGAACAACTATTGTAATGCTTGAGGTTAGTCCATGTTCTTAGGGTGCCATTATGAACTCCTGCTAATGTATCACCATCAGTCTCCCAAGCAAATGGGTGAGCACCATTGCTATTAGTTCCTCCTCTTGTAGCAGCTCTGTTATGTCCTATGAGTACATCATACTTCTCAATATCTCTTAAGACTTTGTATAAGTAAGGCTCATGCATAAAGCTATCACCACTCACACCCTTCTTATATGTCTCAAGACCTCCAGCATCCACAGCAACTATACCTGTACCATCAGTGCCCCTAAGGGATCCTGCATATATAGCCTGTTGAAACCATGAGGCTAGAGGCTTGAGTGCTGTATATATTTTCTTGTTCTTCGAGCCCAAGATGACTCCTGTAATTCCACAAATAGTCCTTCTCCTTTATCCTACATTAAAATCTTCACCAGACTCTGTGGTCTCTAAACCTATAGAACCACGAGGCTCACTGTTATAATACTCTCGTTCAGCAATACTACTACTCCTAATCTTCATAAGGGCCTCATAACAATCTGCATTAATTCTATAAGCATAACCTAAGGAACTAAGCTTACTCTCTATAGCTCTTATGTCTACCTCAAGGTCATCACCAACCATACCCTTTAGAAGTCTTGTTAACATAACAACCTTTATAAACTTAAGGATTTCTTCAGGATCTCTAGTTGAATTAAACATACGAAATTCTAAGGAACCAAACTTAGATATACTACTAAGGTTTAAAGCAAAGTATCTTTCAGAAGCTGATACAGCCAATGGAGTATTAAGTCTTGGAGAACTCATAAGCTCTTTGATATTTCTCATGTACTCAGGATTATATAAGGATGTAGTGAGAGGATAACTAAAAGGATTATCCCATCTATCCTCATTGTTAAACGTATAGAACAAAGGTTCAATCAAAGAATATATAACCACCATCTTAATAACCTCTTCAACCTCAAGGTCTCTTACATCAAGATGAATATGAGTTGAAGTTCTAAAGCCATGAGTAGAATCCTCAGGGATAGAAGTCTTTAGAGCCTCTAAGCTATCCAATAAGTCTTCACCAAACACAGGGTTAACAAAGATAAACTCAGCCCCTGATTCTCTCAAAGAATTATCAGGGACACACTTAATGTTTGAGTTACATTGATACCCTGAGATGTCTGAGATGTTTGAGTCTTCAACTTCAACTTCAACTCCTATACATACATCAGGTAGTAGTAATGAATTATTAGGATTGTATTTAAACCTATTGCTTACATCATTACCAAAGATATTACCAACGGTAATTGTCATCATTATCCTCCCAGTCTTCAGGTTTATCAAACTCAACTAACATAGCTACAAACATAATAACCATGACAATAAAAAATAAAACTAATAGTGTTGTTACAATCATACTCCTATCTCCTTAGACATTCATGTTGATCAATATTAAATCTTCTGTTACTAATTTTAACCCTGTGGTTCTTATAAACACCTACCTTTATTCCACGGAAAAATATATTAAGAGGTCCTGTACCCTGAGTTAAACTAATATTCAAACTCAAAGCTACATTGGAACACTCACCACTCTCAATGGTATCCACAGCATCCCTAAGAGATGGATAGGGAAACCTTTTAAGTCCATAGATATAAGGACTAAGGGTATCTAGTAAACGTGAATAAGATAGGCTACCAAGGTTTGATGGGGTCTTCATACCAAGGTTTAATTCAGATAAGCCAAGCTGATATCTACGTCTATGCATATCATAGTAAAGATATACAGAACTCCCTTGATAATTAAAGTACCCAAGGGTTGGTTTAGGTAGCTCTATATGACGTTGTAACACACCATAGCTACCTTCAAAACCTTGGGGTGTATACTTACCCACTGCTACCTTTTGGGAGTCCTCATGGTGTCTATCAATCTTAATCAACCCACCCTCATAGATACCTATAGAGCCCCTGAGCTTTAAGCTTACGTCTTGCCTCTGGATTACATTCATGCTGCCTCCATTTCCTTAAGTATTTGTCTACATTTACCTTCATCATAAGTATTAATACCATCAATGAGAGCATCAGGGTTTATAGCTTCATGCACTGATATCTCTTGAGCTCTCTCATAGGCCCTATGAGTACGCTGATAGACTTCCTCTCTGGTATCTCTATTGAATACCCAGAAGTTTCCAAGAGCCCTATACTCTAACCCATATTCCTTATCTCTAATACTACCAGCCATCCCATAGAGCTTACGTCTCTGTCTATCTGTGTCTATCAATACAGACCAAGCCCCTAGGTAAACATCAAGCATTCTAGCTATGTTAATCTTCATATAATCCTCAGGTAAACCTAAGGAATTATCTTCATTGAATGTATAACCTAGATGTATGTGAGCCCCTGAACACCTCCAGTTCTTTGAGAGCCCTTGGTACTTAAAGGAACTAACATCAGCCTTATAGGGTTGCATACTCCACACATTAAACTCTGGAGAACACCCAAGGATAGCCTCCTCTTCATTCATATTATCAAAGATAGCATAAGAGCTATCTGATAGTCCACATGTACTATCTAATGCTTCAGACATAGAAGCCAAGGCATTATCAATCTTAGTATTGAAAGCCTCAAAGGAACCACTGGGGTTTATAGCACTCTCCAACAGTGGGCCGTCAAATTGTAGATTGTGGTCATCAAACCATTGGGGATGGTCCTTAGTACCCTTGGTAAACAATGATGCATTCATAGGAACACCATCAGTGTCCTTAACTATAACCTCAAAATCACTTCCTATTAAGTTTAACATTATACCCAGCCCTCTTGGCTATTTTCATAAAAACTATTATTGTCTAGTAATGGCCTATCAGGCTTATAGGACGTAATAGTGTTCCAACTCCAAGCAGAATTTGGACGTTCACTCTCCCAACCATCATTACCCTCTCTAATCCAAAACTTAGTGCCTTCTGGATAGCCTTGAGGTGGTATGGGAGAACCAAAGGAATCTCCACGTTCAATCCAATTCATATCCAATTCTCCTCTACATAATCTATATTATTAACCACCCTAGAGTATAGAATCCTTAGGTCTCTATCGGGATGTAACATCACCTCTGTTAAATCCTCCCAATTATCATCATCAATATCACCCCAGGCTTTACTCTCAGTGTAACCAACACCAAACCTAAAGACCCTCCCATCCTCTGCGGTTATATAGGTTCCTTCAGAGTCCTCTGCAACTCTTAATATCTTCATAATAGACTCCTTAAGCCTATAGGTTCCCTAGGGAAGCCTAGGTTAAACCCATTTACCATCTTCATCCTTAGTTTTACGTTTAGGTAGCCTTAACTCTTTCAATAAAAACTTAGGAAACCTAAATAACTTCAAGGCTTCTACTATTGCTATGAGTCCACCTACTAAAAGTAATGCAGGCCACATGATAGAGAATGATATTACTATACCCATATCCTCTCCAACCCTTGAGTTTCTAGTAAACCTCTGAATATTTAATAATATTAACATTGTAATTAGACTTGGTAATACCCAAGCTAACCATATAAATTCATATGTTTCCATATAACCTCCTCCTAGCTCCTTAGAGAGCTTTTAATAATTAGAGGTGTCTGTATAGCACCCCCAGTCTTAAAGTGTCTTAGAAGGCCTCTTAGGGGCCTTCCTGATCTTCTATGTGTAACAACCAATCCTCTGGCTGTCCTCCTAAGACTGTTGATAGTCTATCGGTTATCACTAGAAAATCAGGGTCATCTGTGGTGTACCACTCCTGTTCCATTGGTATAAACTCAGGTTTATCCATATATGCATAAACTTTAATAGATTTAAAAGGTCCATCAATAGCTAACCACTTATATCCTGAGTCCCTTGCACTCTGTACAGCTTCATGTAGGGTCATTTTGATGTCCCATTAAGTCTATTTATAATCTTTTTAGTCTCTATAGATCCTATATATTCCTCACCTGTTAGTTTTTGTAGAGCATTAAGTATTTGAAGCTCATAGGACTTAGCTAAACATAACGTAGATAGTTTATCAGTATTTGATTCTATAATACCTTTATAGATCTTATTGACTACATATAAGAGTACACCAAGACCTGCTAGGTTACTCAAAACCTTAGTGCCTATGAGGGTTATGATAATCCAAAAGCCTCCATCAGCTACACCCTCCAGTAGGGGCAACAATAGTTTAATCTCTTCAATCACAAGGCTTTCTCCCTATTACATACAGTACATTTATGAATAACCCCAACTTTCTTAGTTGAAGCATTAAAAACTCTAATTGTTTTCCCATATTTCTCATCTTGATACTTATGGGTACAGGTACAGCTTGCTTTAGTTGTCATT
>QNDS01000184.1 GCA_003644925.1 Candidatus Fermentibacterota bacterium | reverse complement strand
CTTCGCCCAGGGCATCAAGCTCATTCATGATCAGTTCTCCGCTGTCCTTGATCTGCGTGGCAAGACATGTATCAAGTATGTCGCTTGATGTCATACCGTAATGAATGTGCCTTGATTCAGGACCCAGGCTTTCCGATACACTCGTAAGAAAAGCGATGACATCGTGCCGTACGATTTTTTCTATCTCAATTGCACGTTCTACATCAAAGGAAGCATTCTCCCTTATCAGTTTCAGATCTTCTGCAGGGACATCCCCTGATTCAGCTCTGGCCTCGACAGCGAGCAACTCGATCTCAAGCCATCGGGAATACCTGGATTTGATCGTCCAGATCTCACTCATTTCCGGGATTGAATATCGTTCTATCATTGAAACCCCTTCTAACCACTCGGAAAATTAGTATGTACCTGATATATGGAACACAGGTAATATATCAAGGAAGCTCAGTCCCGGAAGTTAACGGGCCATAGATCCAGGCGAAAAGGGACTTACATGGAATATATACCCTGTACCAGTCTTCAAGCCCCCCGGTTACCTGCAGCGAATCTCCCTCCTGAACCTGTCCCAGGATCCCGTACTCCGTTCCCGGACCGGATCTGAGATTGACAATCCTGCCGGTTACAGTAATCAGATTCCAGGCGGCATGAGACTCTATCCCGTTTACCTCTTCAGGCAGTACTGTACGTTCATCACTGCATGAGAAAAGTATGACAGAACCGACAAACAGATATGCAATAATTTTTGATCCGATTGTTTCCCTCCTCATCACTTCACAATACATACCAATACTGGAAGAATTCCAGCTGCAAACAGGCTTCCATCTGCAATTGCTCTCTTTAGCAACTCCGAGGGAAAGGGGGTTCCTGCGAGGATCAGAAATCCTGCTGCAAGAAGCAGAGGCCCCGGAAAGAAAGCTGCGGCACTTATGGGAAGATAATCCAGCGCAATACCCGCAGCCATAAGAACCGATGCCAGTGAAAAACAGAGCCAGAAGAGCCGAACGCTCAATGACCTTCCGGCATGGATGGGGATCGTATCCATTCCCATCAATGCATCTCCTTGCAGATCAACAAGGTCTGCAAGCAAACATCTGCTCAGAAACAGAAAGAACAGGACAGCCGCCCAGATCACAATTCCAGGTGTAATGGTTTCTCCGGCGGATATGTATCCGGGCAGAAATGCAAGAAGAAAAGACCATGCTCCAGCGAACATCAGGTCCCTCGAACCGGGGAGAGACCGAAGTCCCCGGAATGGGTAGACTTTGCGTATCAGCGGGATGGTATACAGAAGAAAAAGCGCCAGCATCACTCCAAGTACCGCAGGCCACAATGGACTGAGAAAAAGTGAGAGGATGAGGGAACCTGCAAAAGCGAATATTGCGCAGACGTTAAGTATCCTGCGGTGCGATCTTAAGAATTCCTGTCTTCGCAGCCTTGACGGGTTGGAATAGCCGGATTCAAGTACTGAGGTCACTGTATGAACCCCATACAGAAAGAAGGATGCGGCCAGCGCCGGAATCAGCCAGTGCGAACTGTTCAGAATGCATGCTCCGGCAGCTCCCAGTATGAATGTCAGCGGAAGAACATGAAAATTCCCGAAAATCATACTCTGGAGCAGTTTCCGTATCCTTCCCGTTCTAAGTCTGCCCCCCTGTATCTCCAGCAGCTTTTCCCTTACTTTTCTTATGCTCCAGCTTGGTGTAGACGATCCTGCGGTGAGAAGGACATTTTCATACTTTTTAAGTTCACCGGCATCAAGTTCCTCATGGGTCTCGATGTGGTACGAAGGAAGACCTTCTTCCCTGGCTATCTCCACAAGTCTGGCGGTATTGGCACTGTTCCTGCCTCCAACAACAACAACACAATCCACTTTGCAGCACATCTTCCGCAATTCATCCTGTCTGAGGCTGGTTGAATCGCAGATGGTGCAAGCGAATTCCATATCCGGATATCTTTCTTGAAGAGCTTTCTTCGTTTCCTCGAATGTCTCGGTATTCGCTGTGGTCTGGGAGAGTAGAAAGGGGTTGGAAATACCAGAGAGGGCGCCAATCTCATCCGGTCCTGAAATAACCTGTGCCCGATCTCCGCCATACGATAGAATGGATCTGACTTCCTGATGCTGAGAATCACCCAGTATTATGACATCGTAACCTTCTCTGCTTTTTTTCCGGGCAATCGCAAGAACGCTGCCAACCCTTGGACAGGTCAGGTCTCTGATCTTCAGAGGAAGCGATTTCAACTGTTTGCGTTGCTCCAGCGTTGTTCCATGAGTCCTTAGAAAAAGAGTGCCGCTGTTCATTGCCGAAGGGGTCATGCATACGCGTACGCCCCGATCCTGCAGAGCGCGGAGAACCTGCGGGTTATGAACCAGATCTCCGTATATCGCGTAGGGATCATTGCCTTTCTTCAATTCGGCCAGAACCATATCAACAGCCCGTCGGACACCCCAGCAGAAACCCGCTGTATGAGCAGTGATTACGCTCAAGACCCCTCTCCCTTCACAGATAAACTGAATAAGTCTAACATAACACCAGTATCACAGTTTGATTTTTCTCATTACATCTCTGTACTCTGCGGCGGTTTCAAAATCAAGCTTCTCCGCCGCTTCCAGCATCTTCCGTTCAAGGAATACTATCGCCTCCTCCGGGGACCCGGGCAGGTCTGCGATGATATCCTTCTTCTCTTCGGATGGTCTGAATATATCGGCGATACTGGTTGCGCTGATGATCTCACTTCGAGATTTACGAATACTCTGAGGGGTGATATTGTTGTCCTTATTGTACTTCAGCTGAATAGCCCTTCTTCTGCCGGTTTCGCTGATAGCATACTCCATTGAATCTGTAATCCTGTCAGCGTATAGAATAACGCGTCCGGCAAGGTTCCTTGCGGCTCTTCCAGCGGTCTGGACAAGGCTTGTCCTTGATCTGAGAAATCCCTCCTTGTCAGCATCCAGTATCGCAACCAGGGAAACTTCAGGCAGATCAAGCCCTTCACGGAGAAGATTCACGCCGATCAGAACATCAAACTCCGCCAGCCTCAGCTCCCGTAGAATAGAAACCCGCTCCAGGGCATCTACTTCGCTGTGTATATACCGGGATCTGATGGACAGGTCCTCAAAAAAGGACGTCAGCTCTTCGGCCATCTTCTTCGTCAGTGTTGTTACAAGAACCCTTCCGCCGGTCTGCACGGCTTCCCGCACTTCTCCTACCAGATCATCTATCTGGGTGGAAGCAGGCCGGACTATCATCTCCGGGTCAACAAGGCCCGTGGGTCTTACGATCTGCTGTACTACCCGTGCAGATCGTTCAAGTTCAAAGTCAGAAGGAGTCGCTGACATGCATATCTTCTGCCCTGTGATACCGATGAATTCCTCAAGATAGAGAGGACGGTTATCAAGTGCGGAAGGAAGACGGAAACCGTTATGAACCAGTGTTTCCTTCCTGGATCTGTCCCCTTTGTACATTGCGGACAGCTGCGGGATCGTCCTGTGAGATTCATCGATGAAGACGAGCATGCCGCTTTTGGGGAAGTAATCAATGAGACAGGATGGCCGCTCTCCCTTCTTTCTGCCGGAAATGTGCCTGCTGTAATTTTCGACTCCGCTGCAGTAACCTGTTTCCGCGAGCAGCTCTATATCGTATCTGGTTCTGGATTCGAGCCTCTGAGCCTCAAGAAGCTTACCTTCGAATTTAAACTCGGCTAAAGTCTCTTCCAGCTCCCTCTCTATCCTGCCTATGGCAAGGTTCAGCTCCCGCTCGGATGTCACGAAGTGTCTGGCAGGGTAAATACTGAGCTCCTGCAGGTCTTCGAGTATTTCCCCCGTCAGGTGATCGATCCTTCTTATGCTTTCAATCCTGCTCCCGAAGAATTCCACCCTTGCTGCGAGCCGTCCATAGGCAGGCACGACGTCCACAACGTCACCCCGTACCCTGAATCTTCCCCTGGTCAGCGCCACATCATTCCTGGAATACCGCATTTCAACAAGCTCCATGAGGAACCGGCCCGGATCGAGTTCCATCCCTGCGGAGATACGCAGGCTGCTTGAGTCGAAGGTTGAGGGATTTCCAAGGCCGTAAATGCAGCTGACCGATGCAACTACTATCACATCTTTTCTTGACAGCAGAGATGTGGTCGCGCGCAATCTCAGCCTGTCCAGCTCCTCGTTGAGATCAACATCCTTTTCGATGAATGTGTCAGTTGTGGGAATGTATGCTTCCGGCTGATAATAATCGTAATAGCTTACAAAATACTCTACTGCGGCATCAGGGAAAAATCCCTTCAATTCGCTGTAAAGCTGAGCGGCAAGGGTTTTATTATGACTGACGACCAGAACGGGTTTATCCATTTCCTGGATTATTCCCGCCATTGTAAAGGTTTTGCCCGAGCCTGTAACGCCCAGGAGCGTCTGCCACTGGTCACCTTCACTGAGACCTGCAATAAGTTCTCTTATGGCGTTCGGCTGGTCTCCGGATGGCTTGAAATCACTGACAAGGTTGAAAACCGGCATTTATCCCTTCAGTGCGGACAGTGCGATCTCGAAAGCGGATGCGGGACTGGAAATACCCCAGTTGTTAAGAACCGCCGGGTGCAGTTCTCCGATTACTCCGGAAACTCGGCCATCTATCGTAATAGCGGCACATCTTCCGGGGATAAATCTGTCATCATCAATATCGGCTAGAGATAGTCCGATGGCTCTTGAGTGGCAGAGGGAACCGATTATCGAGTGGGCATCTCCGAAATCGGCCTTATTACCGCAGATCAGACAGGCCAGTAATACTTCGGTTCTGCAGAACCCGTCTTTCCCGATGGCAAGAATTTCCCCTGTCTCGAAAATCCTGTGCGGATAAGCAGCGTGAGCGCTTGTGCTTTCAACTTCGAGCAATCCGGGAAGAAGTGTATTCCTGACCACACCGTACTCCGCTGTCATGGGGTTCGCAATACTGACAGGATCACCCGGTGTCCTGGTTAAGTCTTTAACCTTAGCTCTGCTTGTAAGGACGGGACGGAGTATTTCTTCACATCGGGCACCTGCAAGAAGGATCCGTACGGCATCTGCCAGATCTTCTATCGGTGCGCATTTGCCAAGGGTAAACTGCTCGGGAAGAAGTGGTTCAAAGTATGAAAAACCGAGTGAGATGACGATATCCTCGATCATATCAACCGTCTGTATGCCATCCCTCCTGTAAGGAGGCAGGACGCCGGTTACGCCGGTGGAGTCAAGTTCAACAGACGCATAATCCATTCGAAGAAGGGCTTCCCGGGCGGATTCCGGAGAGATATCCATACCAAGAATTCCGTGTATGGATTCCATTGATGCAGCCAGGCGGTCCCTGAAAATGACAGGGGTAACAACGGTCCTGCCGGGGTAGGGTTGGGGGTAGTTGATCCTGATGGGCAGGATCTCAGCTCCTCTATCCTGAAGGTTACATGCCAGTATGGTAGCGGAAAGCTGTACCGTTTCCCAATCGGTGCCCGTAACTTCACAGAAAAGCCTGGAGTCACCGGCACTTACCCTTCCCGTTGTCTGACTGTTCAGAACCGGGGGAAACGAAAGAACTTTGCCTCTGCTATCCTCCAGCAGAGGCCAGAGATCCTTTCCCTCCAGCAGATGAGCGAATGTCCGGCCGGTTTCCGTATCGGTCAGAATCTCAGATAATGTCATTTCCTCATCGTAACCCAGAGGTATGAAAGTTGTTTTTGGAGACGCTGCTCTGTAGTTGATTGGAAACTCGATATCATCAAGGCGGTAGAATCCCGCTCCGGCAGTTTTTCTGTTCTTCCCGAAGGAAGTGGCCAGTTTTACCTGCACATCTATCAGGGCATCAAGATCCTTCTGATCGGGAGTCCATCCGCACGCTGTGAAAGCAGCTACAAATGGTCTGACCTGCTCCAGACCCGGGTCTACAAAAATATCCATATCGGGCTCCGGAAGATTGTTCAGATGAGGCTCAGCTCCTGCGTTCCAGCATCGCAGCGCCCTTGCAACACCCTCTACGCACCAAAGGTCCGGCCTGTTGGTATCGTTGAGTTCCAGCTTGAGAAGATCTCCATTCGATGAGTCTATTTCACCTTTGACCAGAGAAAGAAGGTCTGCCAGCTTCTCATCACCCGGATCTTCAATGCGGGCCTGCGCAAAAAGGTCCTGTCTGCTGACTTCTATCTTAGGCATCCGCGATCCCCTTTCCGGTAAGAAGGCGGTCTGTCTGAACCATGATCCCCCTCAGCTTTGTGAGATCGGGTGTGATAAGGTCGCGGATATCCTCAATCCCCATTGCAAGCATTGCCATTCTATCCAGGCCTAGTCCCCACGCTATCACGGGTACATCTATTCCAAGAGGGCGGCAGACCTCAGGTCTGAAGAGACCT
>QNDS01000183.1 GCA_003644925.1 Candidatus Fermentibacterota bacterium | reverse complement strand
TCTTGCTCAAGTTCCTTGAAGAGAGTTTCCTTCTGTTCTGCCCTTGCTTCCTCGAGCACCTGTCTCCTGCTGACGACTATGTTCCGGCGGCGCTTGTTAAGCTTGATAACCCAGAAGTTGTAATCGTGTCCCAGAAACTGCTCAAGATACGGCACCTGGCGAAGAGCTACTTGAGAACCCGGAAGGAAAGCTTCCACACCCATTATTTTGACCTTCAACCCGCCCTTTATCCTGCGGACTATGGTTCCAATAATCTCAGATCCGGAATCGTAGGCATCCTTGATGTCCTTCCATACCTTATGGAAGTGTGCTTTCTCCTTGGATACCGATACTCTGCCATCCTGGTCCTCAAGGGTTTCTATAAGTACATCTACCGATTCACCCGGTATGATTTCCTCATCCTTGGCGAACTCACTCATGGGGATTATTCCCTCGCTCTTGTAATTGATATCCACAATTACCTCGTTGCCGACTCTTCGGAGAAGCTTGCCGGTAACTATCGCACCGGGTCTGATCTGGTTCGAACCGATGTTCTCAAGATACTGCGCTTCCAGCTCTTGCCGCTGGCTCAACGAGTAATCCTGTCCTTCAATAGCCTCAATCTCCTCGAGAGTAAGACCTACTATAAGATCACCTTTGTCAGTCACATTGTTCCTTTCTTCTACTGTTTACAGTATCAATTAGAATATAATCCTATTTCATAACCTGTCTCAGCTATAGCTGTAATCACTTTCTGTGCAACAGCCTTTTTCCCTTCTTTCTTCTTTATTTCCATCAGCTTACTGCTCGATATCAGTTTCCCGAAGCTGACACTGAACGGTTTCCCCATTCTTGTCAGTGCTTTAACCGGATGATCGGTGCCGGATATGAATGCCGGCAGCACTGGAGCTCCCGATGCAGATGCTATCAGACTGATTCCGGCTTTCGCGGGAAGAAGACGTCCGTCATGACTTCTTGTGCCTTCAGGAAAAATAACAACGGCTTCCCCCTCTTTTAAAAAATCTATCGCTGTTCTAAGAGCCTTCGTATCAATCCCTGCCCTGTTTACAGGAAAAGCATTCAATTTCTTCAGGAAGAAGTCTCCGAAACTGTGCTTGAACAGCTCAACCTTGGCCATAATCGCAAAGTTTCGTGGAATGGAGAATCCCAGAACAGGCGGATCCATCTCCGAAATATGATTGCAGGCAATAATCAATCCGCCTCGTCTCGGGACTTTTTCAGCTCCGCGCACTATAAAACCGAACAGAATCCGTGCAAGCCGGCCGCCGTAGTACTGTATGCGTATTCGAACGGATTCCTTCATTGGTTTTAGCATGATCTCTTCCTGTAAAGGTCCAGAACAGCTTGAACCTGCTGATCTATGCTCATAAGTGTTGAATCGAGTATCAAAGCGCCCGGAGCCAGCCTTAAGGGACTGTCGGATCTGCTTCTGTCCCTCCTGTCGCGCTCGAGCTGCGCTGTGAGCAGCATGCCATAATCAGCCTTTTCGCCCTTTGCGATGTGCTCTCTCCACCTTCTTATAACCCTTATGGCAACATCGGCGATAACGTACACTTTCAGATCTGCAGAGGGGAATACAACCGTCCCCATATCTCTGCCTTCTGCAACCGTATCGTGGTTGTCAGCGAATCTTCGCTGTAGAGCTACCATTTCCCGGCGGACAGGGGAACCTGACGATATCCTGCTTGCTGCATCGCTTATTTCCGGAGTTCTGATAAGAGCGGATACATCCTCATCGTCGATGAAGATATAGCCATCCCTGATATCTATTGAATGTGTGCGGATAGTATCAGCCAGCTTGATCGAATCGCTGAAACTGATTGAATTGCGGATAGCCAGAAGAGCCGAAGCACGGTACATGGCTCCGGTATCCAGGTATGAGAAACCCAGCCGTTCTGCTACAAGTCGAGCGGTTGTGCTCTTCCCCGAAGCGGCGGGTCCATCGATTGCTATAACACTAGTCAGCCGAGTCAGGCAAGGTCACACCCTTTCTTTTCAAAGTGGCTGCAAATATTAGAATAATCAGAGTATAAGTCAATAGGAGCTTGTCCGATAATGTGCCGATGCTTCATTGTTGGAGATGCTCCTGAAGAGGATTTACATCAGCTCTTATCAAGTTTGACGGTTTTCATCAGTTCCCGAAGCTCATCATCTTCAAGCATGCGCCATTTACCCCGCTGCAAACCCCTTAAAGTAACGGACGCATATCGAACACGTTCAAGACCTTCAAGCAGAATACCGCATGCTTCAAGCAATCTGCGGACTTCGTGATTCCTTCCTGTTCGCAGAACTACATTGATCGAATTCTTTCCTGAGGATTTGACTGATATCGGTTTTGAGAATTCGGAGCGGCCAATTGAAGCCCCTTTTCGGAGAGATTGAAGGGCTGACGGGCCAGGCGCGTTCTTCAGAAATACTCTGTATTCCCGTTCAACCTCCCATGAAGGATGCGTAAGCCGGTTTACCAGTTCTCCGTCATTACTGAGCAGGAGCAGTCCGCCGGTATTAATGTCCAGACGGCCCACCGGAACTGTTCCAGGTGGAAGGCCGGTAATCAGCATCAGAATAGACCTTTTCGCATCCGGTGAGAGGGTTGTCTCAAAACCGTGCGGTTTATTGAGGACAGCCGTCCTGAAAGGCTGAAGCTTGACAGGATATCCCTGGAAAGCTACTTTGTCATTTCCGGAGACCCTGAATCCGGGAACAGTGACTACTTTACCGTTGACCGATACCTGGCCTCCCTGGATAAGAAGATCACTCTTTCTCCGCGAAGCTATCCCTGCCCTCGCAAGGTATCTGTTCAGTCGATATTCAGGCTTATTCTTCTCCTGTGCCAAAAAGATCCCTCTCTTCCAGTTCAGAGGAACTCATGCCGAGTAGCTCCTCGATTTCATCGAACCTTGGAAGATGATCAAGGTTGCTCAATCCGAAATACTCCAGGAAAGCTCTGGTTGTTGAATACAGAAGAGGCCTTCCCGGTGTTTCCATTCTTCCTGAGATCTTAATCATATCCCTTTCCAGCAGTGTTCTGATGGCACTGTCGCAATTAACCCCCCTGATGGATTCTATCGCTATCCTGGTACATGGTTGGCTGTAAGCGATTACAGCCATTGTTTCAAGGGCTGCCCGCGACAGTTTTCCCGGTTTCCTTCCCTCGAAAAGCTGTGAGACAACATCTCCGAATTCTCTGTCTGTTGCAATGCGGAATCCGCCGGCAACCTCTACTATCATCAAGGCATGCTGCTGGTCCAGAAATGACTTGTTAAGCCTGTCCAGAGCCTGATGAATGGAATCCTCACCGCTTCCTGTGTACTCGCATAGCTGCTCGATGCTGAGCGGTCTTTCCGAAGCAAAGATCAGTGCTTCTACTTCTCTTGCTAATCTGTCAAGAATCAACACTCCACCTTTCAGTACGTTGGAGTTCTATTTCGGAGAACGGGTACGCCTGGTGACAGTTAATCCATCCTCTTCTCATAAGTTCAAGAATTGTAATAAAATAGGACACAATTTTCAGTCTTTCAGGCTCGGGACCGACTATCTCTCTGAAAGATATTGTCCTGCCGGGAAGTATTCTATGTTCAAGCGTACCTATACATTCAGTTATTGTCAGAAGCGTTCTCTGAATTCTCTGGGATGGAAGTTCCGGTTCACCTTCAGAAAGTCTGCTGAGCGCTTTGAGAAGGTCAAGCAATGAAGTCTGTCCCGGTTCTATCTCTGTCTTGTCTGATGACCATCTCTCACGCTCACCGGGTGAGGTGTAGATCTCTGTCCAGGTTTCTTCGCTTTTCTGCAGTTCTTCTGCGATCATGCGGAATGTTCTGTAGAGAATGAGCTGACGCCTGAGTTCAGCTCCGGGGTCAGCCTCCTCCTCCCCGTCAAACCTGTGCGTTGGGAGCAGAGCCTTGCTCTTCATCTTCGTAAGTGTGGCAGCCATAACAAGATACTCACTGGCTATATCCAGATCAAGCTCCCTTGCTCTTCTTATGTATTTCAGAAACTGGTCGGCTACATGAGCAACCGGAATATCGTAAATATCTATCTCATCACGCCGCAGAAGATATAGAAGAAGATCAAGAGGACCTTCGAAAGCATCCAATTCTATCCTGTAGCCGGTGGAAACAGTCTTTTCGTTCAAAAAAGATACCCGAATTCAATAAGGTCATCACGATTTTCCGGCCAGGATTCCCTTACCTTAACCCATAGATCAAGATAGAGCGGTCTTTCGATCATTCTGGAAGCACCCTTCGATGCTAAATCGGCAATGTCCTGCAGCATGGCTCCCTTTCTACCTATCACGACACCTTTGTTAGAATGGCGGGCAACATGAAGATTTGCCCGGACGTACCTCTTCTGATCGCGTATTGAGAACTCCTCTATCTGTACTGCGATCGTAGCTGCTATCTCCGCAGGAAGCACACTGAAAAGGCTTATCCTGATCTGTTCACTTACTAAGAATCGCTCAGAATGAAGAGAGGTACAGCCGTCAGGAAATAACTTACCCCTTTCGGGTATGTATTTCAATATCGCACTGCGAAGCCTGCTGACACCCTGACCGCATGGGGCGCATACAGGTACTATCTCCTGATAATTAACGGACATTGATATCTGATTTGTAAAAGCTCCGTGAAGTTCTGCAGGAAAGTAATCGATGAAAGTCGGTACGAATATTATCGGGGTTTTTCTGTTTCTATTTATGAAGTTTCGCAGAACTGGAGATTTCAACTTGGTCGAGAGTTCGGTTGAGTTGAGAGTCAGGCATATAACGTCAGAATTGCGGAAGAGCTCTTCATCTTCGTAATAGTCCAATGGAGGGGTATCTATGAAACACACCTGTTCAGTTTCAGTCATGTAGATGCTTGAGATGGAAATCCTTGTTGTACCCCTGTAGTTGTACGAAGGAGAAATATTCCTGCATGAAAGAGCGTTGATCAGGGCTGATTTGCCCGAATTGGCAGACCCGGCTATTGCTGCATATCCTGAACGTATTTTGCCGGGTTCACTCATTACTCTGTCTCCTCCGAATCTGTACCGCCCACGGTCTCATTCTCCTGAGCGTCTGGAAGGGCCTGTATCATTTCAACAGGGGTTTCCTGACCGTTTGCAGGTTCCTCGATAACTGTATCGGGCTGCTCTTCTGTTTCCTCTGCCGGTTCATCGATAAGCGTACCGAGCTCCTCTTCTGTTTCCTCTGCCGGTTCATCGATAAGCGTATCGGGCAGTTCATCAGCTGTTTCTACCGAATCAGCCTCGGGTACTGTACCTCTCAGAGCAACGAAGTCTCCGGAGGTGTTTCCGAAATAGAGTATGCCGCCTGCAAGAAGAGGGGCTGTTCCGGAATAACCATCCATTTCCAGCGAATCAAGCCTCTCTCCCGTACTTAGATCAAGAATATGAATCCTCTGATCATCGCATGCTACGTATATCATATCCTGCCCGACTGCCGGCGGCAGCTGAATCCAGTTGTCGAAACTCTGTCTCCATAGTACGGTACCGTCAGAAGCTGCCAGGGAGACGAGCTGCCCGTCATTAGTACCGACAAGAACTACATCTCCCACTATCACAGGCCGAGCCAGAACACATCTTGAAGTGGAACTGACAATATCGGATTCCCACAGGACATGTCCATCGCGCAGAGAGAATTTCCTTACAGCACCGTTTGAAAATCCGGCATATACACCTGCGGCATCTGCCGAAGGAGGCGATGCCTGACTGCTGTAGTCTCTGGCCCAGAGCCTTTCGCCATGATGATCGTAGGCAGCGATATCACCGCTTTCCGTGGAAAACACAACTATCGAATCAGCTGTTACAGGACCAAGAACGATCCCTCCGATCTCATCATCCCATACCGGTTCTCCTGTGCGGGCATCCAGGGCGCAAATCTTGCCCATCGAATTGCCTGTAACGATAAGCGTATCGGAAAGAACCGCTGTATTGCAGAATACATGATAACCGAGCCCCGCAGACCAGCGTTTGCTGCCGGAGAATCTGTCAAGAGCGTATATCACGCCGTCCTGACCGCCAAAATAGACTGTTGTAGAATCCACAGAAGGCTCTCCGCAGATTCCGTTCACGGTAGCGAAAGACCATTTCACAGAACCGCTTTGCGCATCAACGGCACGCAAATTGCCATCGTTACAGCCGAAATAGAGCACTCCGTCCACAAGTGCGGGGGCCGAAAAGAATTCCCTTCCCGCATTCGATCTTATGAACCAGAGTTTTTCAAAAGGAGAAAGTATATCCTGTCCCCATCCTGCATTTCCTGTGGATAAGGCTCTCGACTGAAGCCAGAACTCCGGCATTTTCACAAGGTCAACCTGCGCATCAATGACAGTCACGGTATCAATATCCGACGAATCGGCCGGAACAGCCT
>QNDS01000182.1 GCA_003644925.1 Candidatus Fermentibacterota bacterium | reverse complement strand
TTACGACATGTGAGCGGGAAAGCCCACCCTCTTTAGTGGTGGGATGAGAGCGAACCTGTTTATATACTCTGAATCTAATAATGATACGGTAGGGCTGGACGAGCCCGAACCCAACGCCTGTGGAGATCCGACCACTACTGGCGGGCATAAAGACCTGTCAGCAAGCCGAGTCGCTGAAGCAGGAACTATATTCGGCAAAACCTCAACTCCATAATTGAATTTGCCGTTGGAAGCCCACGAACTTTAGTCGTGGGAGGATGTCACAATCTATGAGTGGTGGGAGAGGAATTGCCGTTGTGATATTGGGTTGTTGTCTATATTGCAGATGTAGAAAAATCCTGATGATCTCCTTTGTCCATTTTTTCTTTTCCATATCATTGCCTCCTAAGACTTAAGATATTTCCTATCTAAATAGATTTCATCCCTATAATATACTCTCTTTAGGATATGCTGTACATTTTCACGATTTCTCTCGCAAGGAAGCCCACCTCTTTATCTGTGGGTAGTTGACCAACTGGTTTAGCATTCCTCTATCTCGCTTGTTTTATTGTCTATACCCCACCCATCAACCACCGTCTTCAAGTATTTTCTCATACCCTCCTCTCTTATTGGGGTTATGTCATAACAACCATCATCTCTTATGTATGCTGTGTTAATGTCTCCTTTATCTAATATTTTTTCCGCGAAGGTTTGTAGGAATTCTTTTTCAGTGGATGCATCTCCTACTGAGTCCATTATTGTTTTAACGTAGTCGTCTGCGTCTACGTCCACAAGTATCCCGCTCTCCCCTCCAATATATTTGAGGGGGAGGAATATTGTAACCAGCTCCCGTGAACGCGACAACGTGTCAACTATGTCTTTATACTCATCATATTCTTCACTGAATCCTTCACGAAGTAACTCCACAGCCTCATCATTCTCCATGAAATCCTCTTCACTCAGATTATTCTCTGAAGCGAACTCTTTGATCATAAACTCAATATCCCAGTAAGTGGGCGGGGGATCACCCCAATAATCAAACAACTTTTCGTCAAACCTCCAATTGGGTTGAGTTCTATATCTCTTCCTTTTACTGAATATTTCATTTATAAATTTCTCACTGTCTCCGATACCATACCTGGGATCGAACGCCGAATAGTAGCTTCCATAGCCTCTACCAACATCTCGCACCTCCTCATCTGCGATACATACCCCCTCTCCTGCTTCATCTATGACTTCTATCTCGTCTTTCTTACATCTCATCTTACGTCAACAAAATATTCCCCCAATAGCGGTTTAATCGGGTTTTCCTTAATCCTGTTGCTTACCGCCGCCCCCATCTTACTAACTATCCGTGGGGTTTCCTCCGGGTGTATGAAGCTCCACACGAAATGAGCATCTTCACCCACAACCCCCTCTATACCTGCTTTCTTGGCGAGTGTTTTGCGAAAATCCTTCGGCAAATCTTTTTTAGCCCATAACGCATTGAAAAGAAGCTTCCCCTGTTTTGTGTCATAATCTAAGTTAGAGATCATCGACTTCATCAACGGCTTGCTGATCTTCTGGTATGCCAACAACGCCGGGATGTGGTACCCGAGTTCAATAGCATCTTCCACCTGTTTAGGAGTAAGTTTCTGAAATTCATAAACAATCCAAAGATTGGAACACTTATTTTTCGCATCTATAGCCGCCTTCAAAACATCTTCATCGAGGCGGTGTTTGATGGCGTATTCCACCATAATTGCCTTCCCCGCATCTGGATTCATCCCTGGCAACCTCTCATATAACTCACTGAACCGTTTATCAAGATGCATTGCTTTATTAATAGCTGACGGGGAGAGCAGGCACGTACTATATAATTGTGGTGAAGCAACGTTTTTTTCCACAGCATACTCCACAATCTCTGGAGGCATATCACGGAATCGACTACCCTCCGGGTATGTGCTCCCTTCTAGTAATTCATCGAAACCCCCCAAATCAATAACTCGCTTCATCTGACGCACAGTTAAATCCTGAAACTGACTTAAACCCTCAATATTTTTACCAGACTTTAACGCCAACTCAACAACCCGCATAGGGAGCTTCACCCGCTCATATAACTGCTTCAATTTAACCCCTCCCTCCCTAGCCGCCCGATCAATCTGCTTGCCAGTTAACTTTTGATGGGTGACTAACGCCCCTGACATCTCCGCCCACTCCCAACCATTCTCCTCCCTATCCATCTCAGAGATCAGATCCATTGCTCTATCCACCTGCGACTCATCTAATGTCTGGTATTTAAGAACGTCTTTAGGAGGGATCCTATACCGCAGAGTTTGATTAACCTTATATTCTGGGAGCGTAATCTCCTCATAACATGCATGCAACATAAGCTCATCAGTATCGAAAACCCTCTCACCTAACTCCCTCGCACAATAATCTTTAACACTAACCTCCTTACAGACACCATCCTCCCAATCATTCCCCTGAATAAGACAACTCTCCTTTGTCTCACCCACCGTTCCATACGTATAACTCATCCCCGATCCCCCACGCCATACTTTATGGCACGTCCTCTGACTGATGAAGGTGTCCTAATCTTCACACCACTATCCACATACCCCCCGTATTCATATGGCGTTACACATGCTACCGATCCAGATAAGCCAGAAAAATGCTTATCCCGAAGAAGCTCCTGCAACTTTCTATAAGTTACGTCAGCGTAATTAGGATCTCCATAATAGCGTTCAATAACGGCGTCCGGTTTATCATCATCCTCCCGAACACACCATCTAACCATCCGCCTACCAAGCCACTTATCTGGTTTCCCTTCAGGAGTTAAGTAGGCGATGGCGTTGTTCGCCTTAATATCATCAAAAATCCCCTTTGAAAACGCCCCCCCCACCGTTTCACACGTCGTCCAATCCTGCCCCGTACTCTTAGCGAGAATATCCTCTGGGTTCTGGCTTATATGAAGCAGCATCCGCCCACGCTGATACTTAATCTGTTGCTTATATCGAGCATAATCTTTCGCCAAATCAACATCAACCTTTTTCAGAAACCGACCCAACTTAACTTTACTCCCATCTTTGCGGTGAATGTAGCTATAATCCCCCTCCACCAATTTACCCCCACCCTTACCCACCTCATCAGCGATGCTTCGGAACACACCACAACCCTCACCATCCAATTTCCGGCAAGCAAAAGTAACCCATGAATCAAACATTATGTTAAACAAATAGGAAACCACAAGTTAAAAGAAAAAAACTAATCCCATACGACACCAAAACCCACATGAGAATAGAATTCAACCTCGTGTCGCAAGGAGCCCCCTTCCAATCTATGATTGGTGGGGGTAGTTTACCCTATTTCGGGACAGACCCGAAAAACCAAATAAGTTATATAAACCATTTATATGTTTTTTAGTTACTAAAACATATATTGTTGTAAGCTACCCTTAAGTAGATACGCAATTAAGGGGGTGTGGGAATATGGATTCGTTTGTTACATGGTCGGGGAGGGTCGTGAGGGTTGTTACCACAACCCCGAATTGTGATGTGGGTTTTGGTTTGCAGAATTACCGGAAGACATTCCATAGGAAAGTTACCGCTTATTTAGTCTGGTACCTCAATGATCAGCCTGAAGAGATTATAAAGGGTGTTCCTTTGAGGGGGGTTCGATTTAAGGAGATTGATGCAGAGTTGGCACCAATGTACTATCAAACCTTTGGACGTGAATTAGCTCCCCCAGCCCTTTTATGTTTCCTGAATGCGGGGTTGAGGATGGGATGGATCTGGCGAGAGAAGGATAGAGAAGGTCGTAGCAGATACGTCTATTATCCTACACAAAAGATACTTGAGAGACTCCCCGGATGGCGGAGATACTACTGGAAGGGTCTTGAGGAGAGGTTTGCACCGAAGAGGATGAAAGAGCGTTAGTTATTAGAAGTGTACCTAAAATTATCTCAGAACCTCCCAACGTATCCTGTTTCGAGAACGGGTGTTTTTTTTAATTAATCCCTCTTTTTTTAGTTTTGCGGTTATCCTTCCAATAACTCCGCTTCCGATTACAACTACTTTTCCGTCGGTGTTCCTGCGGTAGTGTGTGTATCCTCGTTCTACATAGAGTTTCTTAAGTTCTCTTGAATAGAAAAACGCAGTTGTGGTTAGATATCCCTTCGCTAATTTAAGTGCTATATTATGATCCAGGAGTTTCATCTTATGTTGGTGCCAAGTCCCCCCACGGGCTTTAGCTGTGGGTAGTTACTAGCTTTTTTTCTTCCATGATCTTTTTGGTTAACTCAAGAACCTCTTTTGGGTCTGAGGAGGAACACCAAGTAATTTTGTCTGTCTTGTACACGTTTTTCTGCTTTAGGTGAACCATAAATTGCTTCTCCAAATCTCGTACTACGGAGTATATCTGTCGGTTTAGGTATGTGTCGCTTCCTGTTGCATACTGCTCCGGGATTGCATAATTGCTTTCTTTGTTCTTTGGATTTAATAGGAAGTATAGATCTGGGCGGTCTATCCCTCCATCCTCAATAATGGATTGTGTAATTGCTCTAATAACAAAGAGGGTTATTATTGGCTCGGTATACATTTGTTTTCGCAGTTCGGATAACATGTGTTCTTCTTCTGCAATCAGTACATCTTCCCGTGATACACTATCCCTCCTCTTTTTTTCTGCTTCATCACAGGATAATGCAAAAATCTGTAATCCGTGTCTAAGATTACTGTTGTGTTGATAGAATATCTTCTCGCTTAGATTGTGTAATACTTTTTCATCAAATGTTTTAGGGATAAGTGCCTCCCGAACCCTCTGGTGCAATATGTGGTATATCTCCTCAACACCATATGCGTCAAATCGTACTTCTTCAAGATATCCTTTGTAGTCTGTGAAGGAGCTTATAGCTATCTGCACATCCATGTTGTTTGTTGCAAACATAAAACCAAAATTACCTCCTGGAACATTTGGGTATATCTCATTAAATCGGATAAAAGGGTATAACTCTTTAGCCCCTGAAGAGTCTATAATGCCATCTATTTCGTCAATTATGAATAGGGTTGGGTTGTCTGTAACATATTCTGCAATATTGTTTAGATATGTGGGTATACCCAACCCGATTTTTGTTGGTAAACCTAATTCTTTCATTAGCTGGGTGTAGATTAACACTGGGGTTTTAAGTGTTCTTGCATTCACATACACTACATTCTTGTTTGTTCTTCGGTGTGTCTCTTTTTGTAATACTTTCATTGTTGCTGTTTTCCCGCTACCTGAGCTTCCATATATCATGTGGGGTAGGATGGTAATCCCCTCAACAAGTTCAAGAACTGCTTTAACAAGTTTTCCGTATTGGTGATCTCTTCCCACAAGCACTTCGGGAACGTATGTTGGTCTCAGTTTTTCTCGATGTTGTATAATTTTTGGCGTTGGGAGTACGCCCCAATTAATATTGTCTTCTCCTTCCATTTTTCGACATGAAAACCATACACCTCCCTTGTTTTATACAAAGGGGTGTGTTAGTTATTACCATTATCCCTTAAATACTGTTTTTTGTTTTTTAATATGGTTTTACCTAATGAGTAAATACCTCCTGTAAGTTGAAACCCATACACGCAATGTGGCTACTTACCGAGAAATACAGGTCATCTGAAGTGGAAGAAGACTAATGAGGATGGTAGGTCAAGTAGAGCCGACACATAGCGACCTTAGTCAAGACGCCCCCTCTGCTTATGCAAGGGTATGTGATAACGCAGTAGAGATGTGTGAACTTGAATGAATGTGTTGAAGCGGGCACGTCACCTCGTGGTCGGAGACGATCCGAAGCGAGAGCCACCCGAAAGAAGGATTGCAGGCTAAGATACCGCTATATAAAAAAATGTGGGTAGTAGATCAAGGTAATCATCCATGCGTTTGATATAGGGGAGTTGAATCTACCCCGCCACAAAAGGTAAGGTGTGGCGTATGCTATCACTTTGCTACTTTTATATTAGTGGGGGGTTTATTTCTATTTCTATAAGTAAACTATCTATATCTATTTAATTCCCTAAAGAAAATGGTTTTCTGGAAGAGAGTACATAGCCCATAGGTGTGTGTTTTGGACAGAAACCACCACAAAAACAGTGGAAATACCCTACACGTACACGGTATATTTTATACAAACCCCTCTCCCCCTATTGGATGTAGTGCCTAATCGAAAATCAACATTATTGATATGCTACAACCCTAAATTTTCACAAAACACTCATTTTTCAAAAAATGGAATATAGGAAATGACCCCCCAAACAGACATGATATAAAACCAGAACATATAATCATGTGAGTAAAATGCCAAACATCTCACCATAATACTATCAGTTTACAACAACGCAGGGATATAGGCATATGCCTATATCCCTGCGTTGTTGTAAACTGAT
>QNDS01000181.1 GCA_003644925.1 Candidatus Fermentibacterota bacterium | reverse complement strand
TTTGCCTACTTCTGACATCTTTGCGAAGAATTCAGATTTTTCCATGACACTCCTTACGAACTAACGTTCCAACGAATATAAGAATGTAAGAATCGAAGTCAATGATAAGTGCAGAGATTCCGGAATAGAAACGAAAATGTGTTAATATAGAATGAAGACTTGACAAAATAGAAAAATATATTTATAAATTAATCACAATATCACACAAAAATGAAAGGAGCTATCATGAGCGAGGAACAAAGAGAGATACTTCAGATGATCTCTGACGGTAAGATAAGTGCCGATGACGGTGCAAAACTTCTCGAAGCACTTAAAGTTGGTGAGCAGAAGAGAAGGGAGAAGGAGTCACCGGCGAGAAGAGTGAAAGAAAAGAAACGCAGAATGCATGAAATGAAGGGGGTAATCCCTTTATCAGGGCTTGCAGGCATGCGCGAAATGGGCCGCATGATGCGTGGCATCATGAGGGAATCCGTTTCTGGTAATGATGGCGATTTCGCAGAGATAGATGAAGAGATGTGCGAGGATGCAGGATTTCTCGAAGGTCCGATTGAAATGGTAAGCGGCACAGAGCTGGTTCTGAAGAGAAGAACAAAACTCCACCGGGACCGTGGCGGCGATCTGAATTTGATCGGAGTTGAGGGTTCTACTCTTGAAGCAGTTGGTGAAGATGCACCGGTTATTAATGTGTACCGGGAAAACGGGACGGTCTATCTAAAATGGGATACCGGTGACCTGACACTCAATGTGCCGGAAACTGTAGATAATGTAACGGCAAGCATAATGGGAGGTAATATCAACCTGAGTGCTGTATCGGCTGCAGCAGAGATTAAGACTAAAGGTGGAAATATCAACCTCTCCGATGCGTCGCGAGCTTTCACTGCAAAGACCATGGGGGGAGATATTATGATAAGATTAATAGATAACTGGAATGAAGATTCAGAAGCTGCAACAATGGGAGGGAACATCAACCTGATACTTCGCGAAAGTACCAGGTCGGAGATATCTGCAAAGACCATGGGCGGGGAGATTACCGTCGGGGAGGGTATATCCGGAGTAAACGAATCTGGACATCACGGCGCATCCAGAGTAAATATAGACCTGTCAGATGGACAGGATGCTCCCGATCTCAGTCTGAAGACCATGGGAGGCGATATCTCCGTAACCATGTCCGGAAAAGAACCGGCTGAAGAAAAAGACGTGGAGAAAAAGCGCAGCAGGAAAAAAAAGAAATGAGATATAATGAGTGACAGTACCATTCCTCCAAAGTGCCCCGGTTGCGGAGACAGGCTTATAGTAGTCAGGCTTCAGTGCAGCTCATGTGGCACAGAAGTAAACGGTGAGTTCGATGTGTGCCCGGTTTGTACCCTTGAGGGCAGGAACAGGGAGTTATTCGATCTGTTCATGGAATCGAGGGGAAACCTCAAGGAGGTGCAGAGAAAGCTTGGCATATCGTACCCGACAGTCCGGCAGAGAATTGATAGCATGTTCAGTGAACTCAAAGGTGAAAAACCTTCAATGGATCCTGCCGAGGTGCTCAAAAAGCTTAGCAAAGGAGAAATTGATGTAGAGACTGCATCAAAACTTATCGCCGGTGAATGAAGCACTTCAGTTCTTTAAGACCTGACTTGATTAGCAGTATTGTCAGGGTCTAAACTTTCGCAGAGCAGTCACAAAAAACTGACAAATCCATACTATATTACTATATTATTCTCATCGAATATGTAATTGAAATCTTTCACCTGAACTGATCCGCAATATCCACTCGAAAGGAATTGAGAATAACATGAAAATAGTCTCCATGATAGCTTTAACACTGCTTATAGGAATAGCCGCAGCAGGAATGGATACTCTGGCTGAAATAACTGAGAAGGTTACTGCTGCATTCGACCAGGAAACCGGTACATTTGCTGAGGGCGCTTTCGAAACACTACTGGAAGCTCATAACATGATCGGTGAAGTTCTGGAAGGTGAGTGTGCGGATGAAAATGAATTGTGCGCACTTGGTCCGCTGGACTGCATGGTCATGTACAATCTCGCCTGCCTCGAAGCTCTAAACGGAAATACAGAAGAGGCTTTCACCTGGCTAGAAGGTTCTATAGATGCTGGCTACGGCGACCCTGACTGGATGCTTGAGGATGAAGATCTTACCGGTCTTCGGGAGGATGTCAGGTTCGGGGAGCTCTTAGAAGCTGCCGCTGAAAATGAAGATGAGGATTGTACCGGGCCATGTTCCAGCGGAGATCCATGCTGCGGAAGCGGTGATTGCGACTAACCCGCGTATTCTTTCGTTGACAAAAAGGAAAGGTATGGTCTCAGTACTGAAATCCCTGACAGACATACAATTAACAGGATCACTCGTAAATCCAATTGTACCCTTCCTGCTAGTTTTACATGTACTCGACAACATCTTCAATAGGATGTCGATATCTGGTTTTCTGCTCACCTGCTCGGAACCCTAAAGCAACAATCACCGCAACCTCGTACTGTTCCGTATCTATTTCAAGAACTTTTTCCACCATATCCTTTTCAAACCCTTCAATCGGACATGAATCAATTTGCTCTGCTGCTGCAGCTGTCATAATATTTGCAAGGCCTATGTAACACTGTTTGGAGCACCATGCATAGGCGCTCATTCTTGGAAAGACTTCGCTCTCCATATGCTTTTTGTATTTTTCAATGTAAGCCCTTGTAGCATCAAGAGGTAATCCCCGCCTCCCCAAAATGCGTTTAATATATTCGCCTGCCGGATCAGCCAGCCCTGGTCTTGCAAGTATGACAATTACATGGCTTGAATCCGTAATCTGAGGTTGATTCCAGCATGCCGGTCTCAGTTTCTGTTTTACAGCATCAGATTCAATAACCAGAAATTTCCAGGCTTCAATGCCGAAGGAAGTGGGAGAAAGACGAGCTGACTCTATAATATTCTCAAGCTGTTCTGCCGGTATCTTTTTCGCGGGGTCGAATTTCTTACATGCATGGCGAAATTTCAGTGCTTTCAGAACCGTATTCATTTTTCCCTCTCGGAACTTATCCGCCGGACATAAGGTGGATTATGTCTACAGTTGCATTATCGGGAATAACTGTGGAACTGTACTCATCCCTTGGAATGAGCTTTCCATTGATTCGTGCGATGAGAAGAGGGAAGAGATAGTTCTTTTCCTTTATGACATCTCTCACAGTTTTGCCCGGAGACCATTCTGATCGCTCACCGTTTACATTTATCATACATTCTGCGGCGGGGACAAATCGTCCCCGCCTGCAAATATCAACCTCCGTGTTTTTTTACTAGTTCAATCACATCCGGAAAATCAACGCCAAGATCCTGGAGCTTTTCGATTGTCGGTACTCCATCGTTAGTCCATCCTCTGCGCTTGTATACCGCGTCCAGCAGTTGTTCGTACTGCGATTCCCGGTATTTACGCGTAGCGGCCACCTTCTCTTCAGTGGACATACCTGAAGGATCGATCCGGGCTTCTTCACTTAGCTGAGCGTCGTACCGTTCCTGCCGTGATTCGTACTCCCGCGGGGTGACAGGTCCTGCAGATCTGTACGGTATTACGTCATGCTCACGTTTTCCGAAGCCCATCTTCAGGTTGAAAACGCGCTGGAAGTTATAAACCTTCTCGGACATTCTAATGAGACTGTCCATGGTCTGGGGTTTACCTGTTACTCCTTCGAAGACCTCGCAGTACCCCTGAACATGTCCGGGGACCTTTGCTGGTTCGTCTGTTTCGGCGTTGTCTGCCGGTTCAACATCGTTCCAGGGAAGCTTGCAGAGTCCGCACAGACCGAACCATGTTCTCCACATGGGGAAGTAATGCAGGGCTTCGGCTTTATCTTCAAAGGTCGGTATCTGCTTGTTCACCATATCCATGAAGATGAGCCAGGCTTCGTCATGCTGGGCGCCCTTGAGTGCAATACCGTAACCGCCCTGCTGGGCAAGGGATTCCTTGGTTACATATTCGGAGTATTCCATTCCCTTGGCTTCCATGCCTATATCAAACACGAAATCCGGATCGGCCCCGAAATTATCTACGAAGTACTTTTTCATGTAACGGATACCCTTGCCGGCAATCAGGCCAAAGCCTTCTCCGCGTCCTATCTGATGAAGAAGTTCAAGGGCTGCATCTTTGGCTCCGAATGGGATTTCAAGCCCCCCGGTTTTTTCCTTATCAAGAATACCGGCTTCGTAACACTCCATAACAAACGATAATCCTGTTGAGAAGGAGATCGTATCAAGACCGTAGGTATCACAGTAAAAGTTGTATTCGATTACAAAACGGGGGTCGAATATGCCCATATTGGATGAACCACCCAGAGTTTCGTACTCCGGACCGTCGACAAGGACTTTTTCTCCTTTATAGGGCCCGGTTGTCAGTTCGAAATTCTCAATGGCCTTCGCGCAGGCCATGGCGCACCCAAGCCAGCAGCCATCCGGTTTACCCTTCGTGAAGAAGGTTCTGAGGACATCGGAACTGATCTTTGAAGTGTCTTCATGCTTCCCGTACTGGTAATTCATGACTGGGAGGAGATCGTAGGCGTCCATGATCTCGACAAGGTGGGCGGTCCCAACTCCACGCATGTCGCACTGTTCTTCGTCGAACTTGATCATTTCCTCCGTTATTCTCATGCCTGCGCGTCGAACCATATCTGCATCATGAGGCTGGTTAGGATCGTCAACCATGATTATTGCCCCGGTGGGACAAATCTCAGCGCAGGCTCCGCATCCGATACAGTGGGGCTGGTCGGAATCGTAAGGCATTCGAACCGCCCTCACAGCACCCCGGTTCGTGAAATTAATGATGTTTTCCCATATACCCTGTTCGCAGATTCTCATGCAGAGACCGCACAGAATGCAGGCGTTGGGATTCAGATCGACGGCAGGATGCTCATAGCGAGGTTTTTCAATCCGGACATACTTCGCAAGATCCTTGATGACCTGCACATTGGGCCACCTGGAAAGCATCATCTCCAGCGTGATTGTCCTGTTCCTGAGTACCTTGTCCGAAGAGGTCAACACAGTGATGGGTTTACGGACAGGATAATTGCATGAAGTGACCAGTTTTGTTTTTCTTCCGTCGTCCACTTCCACAATGCAGAGCCTGCATGCCGCATACGGTTCCACAAGTTCACTGTTGCAAAGAGCCGGAATGAATATGTTGTTATCCAATGCGGCCTGAAGAATTGTTGAATCTTTCTTGACCTGGATAGATCTCCCGTCAATCACGATTGCGATCATCTCTATTTCAGACATCAGAGTACCTCCACCGCGTTGAAGTTACATACTTCCCTGCAGACTCCGCAGTGAATACACTTATCCTGATCAATTATATGCTGTTCCTTAAGGCTGCCTGCGATCGCGTCCACAGGGCAGTTTCTGGCGCAGATTGTGCAGCCTGTACAGTTATCAGCGATTATTCTGTACTTGATAAGCGCCTTGCACTTTAGTGCAGAGCACTTTCCCTCCCGGATATGTTCTTCGTACTCTTCCCTGAAGTACTTGATTGTGCTGAGAACCGGATTAGCTGCGGTCTGACCCAGCGCACACAGACTGCATTCGCACATGTTCTGCCCGTATTCCTCGAGCAGTTCGATGTCACCTTCCCGGCCATCCCCGCTGGTAATCCGATCAAGAATTGTACCAAGGGCGACCAATCCTTCCCTGCAGGGAGTACATTTACCACAGGATTCATCCTTGAGAAAATCAACGAAGTACTTCGCCACCTGGATCATGCATGTCTCATCATCCATGACGACCATTCCGCCCGAGCCCATCATTGAGCCAACCTCCGTGAGGGTATCGAAATCCACTGGAAGGTCAAGTTTGTCGGCAGGGAGGACTCCTCCGGAAGGACCTCCTGTCTGTACAGCCTTGAATTCCCTGCCTTCGGGGATGCCTCCGCCGATTTCGAAGATGATCTCCCGGAGAGTTATTCCCATGGGCACTTCGACGAGGCCAATGTGGTTCACGTCTCCAACCAGAGAAAAAACCTTGGTTCCCGATGATCCGTCCCATGGATTTTCAGAGACATCACCTGTTCCGATGGATGCGAACCACTCAGCGCCTTTTTCCATTATCAGTGGAATATTGGCCCAGGTCTCAACGTTGTTCAGGACAGTCGGTTTATCCTTGTAGCCACGCTCGACAGAGCGAACGTATTTTGCTCTTGGTTCCCCGGGATTACCGGCCATTGAAGCCATCAGAGCTGAAGATTCACCACAAACAAAGGCTCCGGCACCCCTGTGAACTACGATATCGAAATCGAACCCGGTATCGAATATGTTCTTTCCGAGAAGGCCATGTTCACGTGCCTGATCTATAGCAATGATCAGCCGTTTCATGGCAAGCGGGTATTCCTTGCGGATGTATACGTATCCTTCGCAGGCTCCG
>QNDS01000180.1 GCA_003644925.1 Candidatus Fermentibacterota bacterium | reverse complement strand
TCATCGATGAATAATACTATCAGCCGTTCTTTTTCGGTAGGCCAGAGTGAGCCCGGTAACGCTCACGGCTCCGAAATCCAGCAGCACTCCGGCAGCGCTGTCCATGGTGCTGCAGGTTGTTGCCACATCATCCACAAGCCAGATATTCGCTCCCTCCGGCACTCTGCATCGGCCGCTCATGTGGAAAACACCGGCGACATTCTCTCTTCTTTGAGATGGAGACAACCCAACCTGCGAGGGGCTGTCATCCTTTTTAAGAATATCATGACTTCTGCACCCTGACAAGGATGCAAGTTTTGCACTGAGCAGAGCAGCCTGATTGTACCCCCGCTCCCTCTTTCTTTTCCTTCCTGCCGGTACAGGCACAAGAATATCACCAGGAGCCGGAACCTTCGTAGAATAGCGCATAATCATACCCGCGGCTGCTCGGGCCAGATGCTTCTCTCCTTTGTATTTCAGCCTGACAACGATCTCCCCTGGAAGACCCCTGTATAAAACCGCTGAATAAACAGGAATCCCGGTCACTCCAGCTTCCATATAGCCCGAAGGATTCCCCAAAGGAGTACCTGTACTGCTCCAGTGAGCCTTACTGCATCTGTCAATTCGGAGTTTGCACCAGGCACAAAGCAATTCACCCTCTTCCAGGCTGCAGCCGCACGACGGGCAGACTTTCCTCAGAAAGAGGCCGAGGATATTCTTCGATAGCGGAGATATAGCCATATACCAAGCAGTATGGAGGAGAAGAGCATTATCAGGCTGATGAACTGGTTATCGGTTATACCGGACCTGCCGGCTATGGAACTGAATCCGAAAAGTAAATTCGGTTCATGATCGAAATACCTGAACTCCTCTATACCAAACCTTGTAACCCCGTATAATCCTGTGAAGAAAGCAAATATGAAACCAGGAAAGTGCTTTCGGCGATCAGCACAAAGCAGAACGACTATTATGAACAGCCCTGCAAGGGAGCTGTAGAGCTGAGTAGGATGAATGTGAGTACCGGGCAGAATGCCTGTGCCTGAGTAAGGCATGGCAAGATCGGGAAAAGTAACTCCAAGGGAACATGATGTTTCAGAACCAAAACAGCAGCCGTTGAAAAAGCATCCTATTCTTGTTACGAATATTCCCAGAGCAAACGATGGAATAACAGCATCAGAAAGTTCCCACACCGGGAGTTTCTTCCTCCAGACCGTATAGAACCCGACTGCTACTGCAAGAAAAACTCCGCCGAGCATACTCAAACCATATAGACCCTTCCATATAGCAATTACATCAAGCCAGTGTCCCTGGAATTCGGAGACATGTGTGATAACATAGAAAAGGCGCGACCCGACAATCGCGGCTATCATTAAACGTATCCCGAGATCGTACACATCATTTTTCTGTACGCCTGCAGCCTCTCCTCTCCTGGCGGCCAGCCAGAGCCCCAGAACAAAGGAGATGGCAAGGGCGAGCCCGTAAGTATTTACGGGAAGGGAACCGATTTTAAACAGTATAGGATGCATCAGGGAACCTCCATGATAGTTCTTCTGCGATAGGTGAATCTAAACCCTTAGCACGAGTCTGTCACTCCAGATCAACTCATCAGCAAATCTTCCCTGCCTTCCTTTTCCAGAATATCCGCATACATTGGTTCTTCAGGCTTTCCCATTGAAAGAAAATGTTTCACCCACCATACCATGTACGGAACCTGATTCTGCTTCACTAAATTCTTCTCAATCAATTCTCCCTCATATAGTCTTAAATTCTCCTGCACCTCATAACCTCCTGCTTTACCAGATTCAGCTAACCCAAGGGAATTACATAGTATAGTGTACGTATGTTTACTTATTATGTCAAAAGAGAACCTATTGACTGGGGTAAAAGACTAATGCATTATCAAATATGAAGTTCTTTCTGAGTTTAGAAGAGTCAGTATATTAATTGTTATAGGAAAAATGGAAAATCAATGAAAACAATAAAAATATCTCTATTCTGCGGGGCGATATATTTTCTTCTAATGGCAATCGCTCATGCAATAGGTTTCAAAATTCCAGGATTATTTATTTATTTCAACGTTCCATCTTACGCCTATCAGGATAGAATAATTTCCTTTCTTGCTTTTTCCTGGTCTGTTTTCTATTTCATGGCTTTTAAAGAGCCAAATAAACAATTTTTAAAATCAATACTAATTGTTGGAGCTGTTGCTATAGCAATGCTTACATTCATCAATTTAAATACTGATTTTGTGTCATTTTCAGGAAAAATCAATCCATCTATATTTCATATACAAACAGGATTACTATTAATATATTGGATTTGGCTAATATTTTGTTACAACAAATTAAAAAAACTATAACAAATCACTCAAGCGGATTGTTCTCGCGCTTCGCGCGAGACCAACCGCTTAGTTCAGGTGTTAGGCAGTGAATATGATCTCTGCGTTTCATTCATATCGGAGACACTGATAAACCTGAGGAGTGGAAATTGAAGAACCGATCTAATCAGATTCTGGGTCAATGCAGATGGATGACTCGAAGTACTGCCATAATCATAAGTGCATCAGCCCTTGGATATTCTGGTTACATTGGCAGCTCTCCTAAAATGCAGGGAAACTCTTCCGAGGATCGAACCGCAATCTTCGGACAGATCGATCAGTTAGCCTACATGGAGATGGAACGCTGGCGAGTCCCAGGCTTTGCTATCGGAATCATTGTGGAAGGAGATATCGTCTATGCGCAGGGATTCGGATATCGTGACCCGAACCTTGAGCTCGAGGTCACTACAGCGACAAACTTCAGCCTAGCGTCAATTACAAAGTCATTTACGGCAATGGCTGTTGGCTTGATGGTCGAGGACGGATTGTTAGGATGGGATACGCCTGTGCACGAAGTATTGCCGGAGTTCGAACTGTGTGATCCTGACCTTTCTTCGAATGTCACATTTCGTGACCTTCTTTCACACCGTACTGGTCTCGCTGACAAGGATGAACTCTGGACGTCGGGGGACTACATTTCGAGCGAGATCCTCGAGCATATTGATGAATTGGAAATTGCCGGTCCTCTGCGTCACCATTTTGAGTATAGCAATGTTCTTTACATCACTTCGGCAGAGCTAGTCAGAAAGATAACCGGAAGTACTTGGGATGTCCTCGCAACACGTCGTCTGCTTAAACCGATGGGAATGAGTGATACGGGGTTCTCGGTAGAACAGTTGCTCCAATCCAACGAGTACTCATTCAGTTTCTCCGATAGGAAGGGTGTGTACGTTACGAACGAGTTCCCAGGACCAGAACACAATGCATGGTACTTTACCCGGGGATCTGGATCTATGTACTCTAATGTTGACGACATGGCTCGATGGATTTTGTTCCAGTTGAATGAGGGTCAATACGACGGGAAACAGCTGGTCTCCGAGCAGATTGTACGTGTAATGCATGAACCACAAATTCTAATCGACACCCCGCTCTTCTATGTCAATTATCCCGGTATCACCCATCATGCCTATGGAATGGGCTGGTTCTTGGATGAATACAGGGGGCATCCTCGTGTTCATCATGGTGGTGCTTCAATGGGCTATTCAAATTACATCACTCTCTTCCCTGAAGATGAAATTGGCATTGTGATCTTATCCAATCGGGAAGTGATGATGCCGGTCGAACTAATGTACTATATAAGCGATATTCTGCTGAAGCTGCCGCAGGAGGATTGGGCATCGCGCTTCGAAGAATTTGTTCCCGCTGATTGATGTTCAACACCGATGCCTAACAACTGCATGCAGCATATTGCTGCACAAATGCTGATGCAGACTGTTAGCTCTAAATTTGGGATGCTTGACATTCGTGAAGTGACACTATAGTATCATAATTATGAAAACAGAAATTGTTACAAAGTTAAAAAGAGAAGCAACTAAAATCCTTGCTGATCTGCATGAAACAAAAGAGCCTGTTTTAATAACAGAGCATGGAAGACCATCAGCGTATTTGATAGACGCTGATGATTATGAAATGATGCAGGAGCGGATGCAGATTCTTGAAGGTATTTCTCGCGGGGAGAGAGCTATCCTAGAGAAAAACACACTTTCCAAAACACAGGCAAGAGAAGCCATGAATAAATGGCTCGATTAGTCTGGACTGAGCCTGCCCTACACGATCTAAATGAAATTGCCGAATACATTGCTCTCGATAATTTCGATGCTGCCAGAAAATTAATCAGAAAAGTTTTTAAAACAATAGAAAAACTTGAGGATTTTCCAAAATCAGGTAGATGCCCTCCAGAGCTTAATGGTACACAATATAGAGAGATAGTATGTAGTCCTTGCCGCATATTTTATAGACTAGAAAGTGATAATATATTTATTCTTTATGTTATGCGTGGTGAGAGAGAACTACAGAAATTTTTACTTGAGGAGCGAAAAACAAGAGCTAACAAACAAATACAGCAGAACGGCGGCTAAATCATTTGAATCAATTATCTTGTCTGCTGATTTAAGGCGTTAATCCTTGATATAACCAAAGGTTAGACTTCTCTCCAGTACATTCCAGCATTAAGTACAAGACCGAATAGAAACAGCACTGACACAAGCTGGGTGCCGCCATAGCTGATAAGAGGAAGCGGAAGACCCGTTACAGGCATTATCCCCAGTGTCATTCCCACATTTACGAAAACATGTATCCCTACATAGGCGGCAGCTCCGGCTGCCACAAGGGAATTGAACGGGTTCACGGACTTCCGGGCGGCGAGGACAATTCTCCAGAACAGTATGAAGAACGCTGTGAGCAGTATCAGACATCCGACGAAACCTGTCTCCTCAGCCCAGACGGAGAAAACAAAATCCGTGTGCCTTGCAGGCAGAAAGGCAAGCTCCTTCTGCGCGCCCTGAAGAAAACCCTGACCGGACAGTCCGCCGGAACCCACGGCAACTTCAGACTGTATGATATTCCATCCGGAACCATGGGGATCGTTTGAGGGATTCAGGAATGTTATCAGTCTTGATTGCTGATAGGGTTTGAGCATGTTCCATGCCATCGGAGTAATGGCGGCAACAATAGAATTCCCTCCCATAAAAACTATCCACATGGGTATAGGATACTTACGCCGGTAAAGTATAATTGTGAGAATTATCATGAAACCAAGCCAGAGTAGAATGTTCATTGAGGAGACTGCGGCCAGAATCGGGCTGACCAGAAGTATAATCCATCCGATCCCGTAGCCCGCCCAGATGAACATTGCCAGCACTATAAGCAGCATTGAGACCGCCGTACCAAGATCGGGCTGCACCGCAGTCAGAAGAACTACCGGGATTACGGTCAGAAAGATCAGGGTTTCTCCGAATTTTCGAGGCCTTACTTTCTGCGATGCAAGCCACCAGGCCGTCATCAGTATAAGCCCTGTTTTGGCGATTTCCGATGGCTGCAGATGAAGGGGACCAATCATCAACCATCTGTTAGCGGGACCACTTCCTATAAAAAGCGTCACAAGAAGAAGCAGGCAAATAAATACATAGATTATTGGTGATATTTCTTCAAGTCTTCGGAGAGAGATAATGGTTCCCACAAGAAACGAGATCAAACCGATTATGGACCATGTGAGCTGCTTACCGAACAAACCGCTTTCGGAAATAACTGTTGAAGCAGAGTATACAGCAGCTAAGCCTATGAGGAAAAGCACCAGAAGTGCTGTCAGAAATACTACATCCGGTCGGTCTCTACCTATCAGGTCGATCACTCCCCTCAAAGTAGCTCAGAAGTATATCCCTTGCTACAGGTCCCGCAATTGATCCACCATGTCCTCCATGTTCGATAATAACACATATAACAACAGGTTCAGGTTCACGTGTGAAACCCACAACAATCGCGTGATCTTCTCCGGAACACTCGGCAGTCCCTGTTTTCCCCCAGAAATCCCAGGGAAAATCCGAAAATACGCTGTGAAGGGTTCCCCTCCTGGCAATGACGGTCTGTAGCATTCCCTCCGTTACAATATCGAACGCGGTATCATCGCAGGCTTCCTCCGGAAAGAAGGTCTCCCTCGGTTCTCCCTGCAGTACCAGGCGAGGCAGCGGCATTCGTCCTCTGGAGGCGATAACTCCAGTCATGGCTGCCATCTGCAGGGGTGTTGCAAGAAGCTCTCCCTGTCCAATGGAAATATTAAGAAGGTTACCCAATCCCCAGCCATCGGGTCCGTAGGTTCTGTTGAGGTAATCCGAATCCGGTACCAGGCCGCTTCTTTCATCCGTAAGAACATCGGATAGCTGTGAACCGAGGCCAAATAACTCTGCATATTCGGCAAGCCCGTTAAGTGACCCAAGCTGGGATGTCCGATAGAAAAATACATCGCATGACCTCGCCAGTGACGATATGACATCCAACCTTCCATGAGCTGTCCAGCATCCGAATTCAGTGTCTCCGAGAGTAAGTGAACCGTAACATGGTGCAGGCATTGTA
>QNDS01000179.1 GCA_003644925.1 Candidatus Fermentibacterota bacterium | reverse complement strand
CCGGGCAAATGCAGCCATTTCAACCAGTCGGTCTGAATTGCCGCGATAGAGACAGGAAATGATCTGAAAATCGAGATTTTCCCGGCGCAAATACTCAAGACCGGTCATCGTTTTATCAAAAGCGCCTTTAACACCGCGCAGGCTGTCATGCAGCTCGGCCGTTGGTCCATCAATGGAAACTGAGAATCTGACTGCGTTGTCTTTAAGTGCCAGCGCTTCCCGCTCACCGATAAGAGTACCGTTCGTCTCCATACTCAGGGACAGGCCCATCTCCTTCAATCCAAAGAGTATGTCGCACATTCCCGGATGGAGGAAGGGTTCTCCTCCTGTTATCTTGATACGCCTCAGCCCCAATTCCAGGGCATCTTCAGTTATCTTCTTAATGTCCCCCCAGGGCAGAAATTTGTCCGGCTTGATATTCTCTTTTTCAAAGACCGGGTCTATCCAGCAATGCCGGCAGTTAAGGTTACAAGAACCCGTGATATACAGGTAAATCATGCTCAGCGGCGGCACTGGTTTTTTCATATTATCAGTCATGATATTACACACAAGGGCAGTTCAAGATTAATCGAGCTCAAAATTCATCCCTCCGGTGTTCTGCAAAAAGCGATAGTAGCAGTCATGCGGATTGGCCCTGTTCACATCGCCGGTCAGTTCATATGCCAGCCCGGGACAACTGCCGTTGCAAAAGTGCGCCCATTCACAATCCTCGCAGCCGGGGACCTCGGTCATGGGAATCTGTCTTCTGTCTTTCAGAGATTGCAGCAGGGAGTGCGTTTTCCAGATAACTGTCAACTCATCCCGGTTGATCCGCCCAAGCTCCATTTCAGCCAATATGTTGCATGGAGTAATAATGCCGTTATGATGCACGGACAGCTTGCCGTACATACAGCCGCAGGCCGTCAAATAGCCCATTTGCCAGCGGGTGGACATCTTACCGGTAGCACGCGCATGTTCCATCTCCTGGAAAGAGCGCCACTTTGCAAGGGGGCCTGCTGTCGCAGTGATTCGTCCGTCGTATTTATCAGCCAGCCCTGCCAGCGTTTTCATAGCCTTTACCTGTTGCTTCGGTGTCAATGTTATCGTTTTCTGATTATCACATCCTGAACCGATGGGCATGGCATCGTTGGTACCGAAACTGGCGATCTTTATATCATCAAGAAGCAGTCCTGCAATATTGTCCAGATCATCCACATTGTGACGATTTACCGTTACCCGGGCAGTAACCGGAAAACCGGCATCCATGAGAAGCCGCAACCCCCGGATAGCCTTTTCAAAACTGCCCCTGCCCCGGCTTTTGTCGTGTACCTCGGCACAGGATCCGTCAATTGAAACCTGGATGCTGCTCAACCGCTGACGGCGCTTTCCGGCTTCAAACTGTACCAGGGTATCTTCTGTTACAAGGGTACCGTTGGTCAATATGCTGTAGCGCAGCCGATTGTCGATCAATGCGTCGATCAACTCCCATAGATCCGGGCGGACAAATACTTCTCCTCCGCTCAGACACACATCCTGAACTGCAAGGTCCCGCAGTTCTTTAAAAAATCTCAGCCACTCATCCAGCGGCAGATCCTGCAGGAGTTTCATTTCCTGACTGTAAAAACAATAATCGCAATGCAGGTTACACCTGCCTGTCAGTGATAAATCGAGCGATTTAGGCCCATCACCAGAGTCGGGAAAGATCCGGGCAGTCCCGCCGGTCGCTGCCCGCGCCTGTGCAATGGAAACAAACCCTTCATCTGTCATACTGTTCAGGAATACGCTAAGATCGTCACTAACCTGATCGTGCGGGACATCGTTGAAATTATCCAGAATTTCCTCGACGATCTCAGCTGGTAGCCGAGAACCGTCAAGGCGTGCCCAGATGAATGCTCCGGTTGAATTTATGATCTTTTCCCGGCCGGTATCAGGATGAAACAGGACCGCTCCTCTGCCCTCTAGCATTCTGGTGGACACATCCGATCGGGCAATATAGAAATCGGTTGCATAATCGATCATGGTACTATTTCCTTGTTAAAGATAGGTAAGCCCGGCCTTGCTACTTGATCAGGGTCAGTGTCTGAATTTCATTCATTCCAATACGGATCAGGTAGTTACCGGAAGCAAGGTCCGACAGCTCCACAACCGCTTCTCCAGCAGGTGATACAACGGCGGTTGCAACAAGCCTTCCGGATTGATCGAATACCTCAACCGGCTCACCCGCTGCTGCTCCAGTTATAGAAACAGATCCCAATGCGGGATTCGGTCCTATCGAGAGCTGCCCTTCTGTCTCATCCTCGGAAATTCCTTCGTACCAGTACTTGTAAATTGCTCCGCGTATGCATGGTGGGACACAATCGCCGCAGCCGTTACAAAGACCGGGATCGATCACCGCATTGTAGCCTACCATAGTAAGGGCACCTGTCGTGCAGTACGGGATGCATCTAGCGCATCCGTTACAGATCGCGGGATCAACCTGATAGATCCATAGCATAGCGATAGCCGAAGCAGCCACTACAAACAGCAGTATCAATACGATCAATCTGCCCCTGAAAGACACTGGGACATCTCCTTTTCTGAATTTCGGGGGACATGACTATCCAGCCATATCCCCCATCTCAAGATGTTCGTAACTCTTTTAGAATATCGCCTTTATTGTAGCCCAGGTTTCGTTTTCTAAAGACATAACGGATCCTTCAACTATGAAAGGCATTCCCTTCATTGCTCCGGAATCATTATCCAATACGAAATCCCAGAGATAATCGTAATACTGCATGGCATCCCCGGTTTCAAGCTGACCGGTTATCGTTACGGGGTTACCCCATGGTCCTGATGCCTCTGTTCCGTCAAGCTGCCAGCAGATGTAGTAAGTTCCCTCTGTAAGTACTATGGGAGATGAAAACTCACATACGTTGGCCATAATGGGTCGATCGGTACCTGTACCTGCAACAGCAGGCTGGACTCTGTAAACGTTCGTCCATGATGTAGAGGTCAGGACGTCTGTGAAAAGGTCTCCCCAGACGGATGTTGCTGATTCCGGAGGTCCGTCAAATATCTCGATATAGGCAGCGGTCATTGTTGAAGGAGGTCCGCCCATTGACTGATAACCGAACAGTGTTATGGCAGTGATTTCCCATGTCTCTCCTGCCGGAACATCAAAATCGTCTGCAAGTCTGATATCGGAGAGCCACTGGCAACCCCAACCGTGATTAATGTCGGGCGGCTCAACCAAAGACTCGTCGGCTCCGCCTGCACCCGTTCCGTACTGAGTAATAAAGGGACCGTTATCCCAAAGGACAGCTTTTGGACCATCCCAGATTGGTCCGGTATAACCGGAATTGCCGGATACATTTGCCGGAGTCAGATCTCCAATATCCACATTGGCCTCGCTAGCAATTGCGGGAACCGCCAGCAGCAGCGTAGCGAGAATAAGAATAGACAGAGTTCTCATTGTTCGTACCCCCTTGTTTTAATGGGTTATTTTAACCCTGGTTAATTCACCGATTATGCGACTATATCTCTACTTAAAGAACCTGTAACCTTCTTAGCCACATTATCAACTGGAATATTACACTATGATATATAAAGCGTTTCGTCAATGGATGACACAGGTAAACGTGTTATCTCGAACCGCAGTTACGGCAGCTCCGGCTCCCTTCCCGAAGCGATGGCATCGAGGCCTGATGCAAGAACGATCATATCTTCCAGCAGCGGTTCCATATCTTGGGGAAGCAGGTATCTGTTACCGCTATCCATCACCTCGACATGCCCCGGAATCAGATGTACGGCTGCATCGCACCAGTCAATCTTCAATCTGCCCAGTTTCTGCTGCCACCGGCCTAGGAACCAGTAAACCGGAGCCAGCACAACTGCGGCTTCTTCAGGCGATTTCTCTATTCTCTCCGCAAGCTCCGGTGTTGCGTAACGGAAGGGAAAGAGGTTATCGAACCTGCTGTCGCCCGTAGTGAATCGCTGAACACCATCATGAGGGTAACCGGGGGGTTCAGTTTTAAGGTAAAATGGAGAATCGTTGATCTCTACTTCTATGGCATACTCGTCACCGGGGTTTATTTCAATATCCCTTCCGAGATACTTGGTGTCGATATAACCCAGGCTGCTTTTGTATTCAGCCGATTCATGCTTCCAATCATGTTTCCCGGCCAGCAGAGCCAATGCCTGCTTACACCCTTTACCTTTACCTATCTGCGCTGAAAACAAACCTTTAAGAGCAAGCCAGACTGGAATGCCAACCGCGATAGGTATTATGAGAAAAGGAGCATATCTGGAATACATCCCGGAAATATCCTTTCCATTCTTCCCTGATAAGGCGAAGATCACACTCGTAACAACCACAATTGCAAAGAATATTCCGAAGATGCGCAGAATAGACTTAAACTTCATGCCGACTTTCTTCGGGGTATTCTTCAGGCGCCATTTCATCAGTTCTTCCTTCTCATCCTTCAAATCAATGGCACGTCTTGCCGCCTGGAGCTGGATCTTGTTCCTTCCCTCAAAACAGACGAACCACTCCTCGGTTTTTCGTACGGGATGCAATCTTTTCCAGATGGCATCCGGAACGTAAACCTCCGAATTACAGTAACTGCATTCCATTATCCTTTCGCTCCGCGCTGAAACGGAAAGGGCTCCCGCACACTGGGGGCAGGACATCACAACAGGCTTTGACGAATTCTCATCGATCTTCAGACCTGAGACGTCATTTTCGCCCGGAGGCGGCTGCTGCGTAATGAAGAACCTGGCTGAAGGTACTTTTTTCAAGAGCCAGTCAGGTGCAGGAAAGACATGATACTCGGCGGCACATTTACTGCATTTGAGAATTGACTTGCCCTGAACTTCAGGAATTGCAAGAGGGGTTTTACAGGAAGAACAACGCGGCGACAATCTCCATTGACTGTATTTGTAAGTACCACTGCCGCACATGATGGTCCCGCCACTACCTTGTCCCTCGGTAAAACCTTCGTATTCCTCTTCGAAATCGTTTAGAAAATCAGCTATTCTATCCTGCGGAACCGTTACATCCTCAAAACAGGATGTGCAGGAATACCGTGTGTAAGGACCGTTGATTGGCAGAGGTGACCCGCAGCTGCCGCATGTGGTTCTAATTTCGAAACATCCATATCTTGGCATTCTTCCCCCCTGAAAAACATCATATCGATGAAAGCTCAACTGCTCAGATCCCGGCTCCCCTGATGATATAGTAAGACAGTTCAACACCCGAAATAGCCGTTCTCTGCCTGATGATATTCCTTCTGAGATCCTCTGATATTTCCTGATATGCGGATTCAGTAAGTAGTATTTCCCCGTTGCCGGCAAGATCTTCTCCCAGTTTCGAAGCAAGGTTCATCTCGTTACCGAATACACCTTCGGACCGGGAGCGGAGAACATCACCGAACCCTATCCCGATGCAAACCCCTAATTTTACAGAATTCTGAATCTGTATGTTTGCCGCGATTACCGATCTCTGTATCTCGAGCGCTGCTGCGAGAGCACCATTTGCCGTTTCAAATTCAGCGAAAACATTATCGGTTGCAGCCCTCCATAAAACGCAATCGAATCTCGTGAGGATCGGACCCATCATATCTCTCAGGCGGACAATGCACGCAAGATAGCTGAGAATCCCGGACTCCTGCGTATTGCGGGTGAATCCTGAAGAGTCCAGAACGAGCATTGCACATCTGCGCCCGAATTTTTTCCAGATATCAGCTTCAAACCGTGAGCGTTCGGATACCTCTCCTGAAATACGCCGAATGCTGTCGAGCAGTCCTTCTTCCTCAAGCATAACTTTCTACCATCCAGACCCGATTTTCTTTATATAAGGATACGTTTTATTCCCTCCACTGCTTGATCTGTAAGCTCACGATGTGTTGATTCAACGCTGGCAATAACGATCAGAACAACGGACTGTTCCAACACTTTAAAGGAGTGGCAGATGACGGAATCGCCTGATGGTCCGCTCATGGTTATTTGATCTAATCCATCAAATCCTGTCAGGTCAAGGACGTTCATGTTCATTGTCCATACGAAACCTGCTAATGCGGCCAGTGAACTGGAATCGAGTTTAGATTCTATGTCGACCACTGCAAAGCCATCTTCTGTAGTCAAAAGAGCTGCCTTAAAGCCTCCTTTGCTGGCAATCTGTTCAAGCTGCTTTTTCACGGCATCCATAGGTATCTCCGAACGATCCCTGCGGCGCTCTCTCCATAATCTCATCGTATGAACCCCTTTCTACCTGGATAGAACCTTCTGTCAAATGTAACGATAATTCCTTTTTTTTACATGAAGTCTAAAGTATAGTCAGTATACGTAAGCTAAAGACAGGTTACTGCCGCGTCCAGCACTGATATGCGTGATCCATTCGGTTCAACCGCTTCGAAAGGAAACATTATGATACGATCAGCACTCCTCTTATCCATATTTATCAGCATCCTGTT
>QNDS01000178.1 GCA_003644925.1 Candidatus Fermentibacterota bacterium | reverse complement strand
TAAGGAGATGACAGATGCAATCAACAACTCAGTTAACTCATCTATTGAGAACGTATCCACTGGAAATAACCCTATCAACAATCATCTTGATTCAAGGAGCCAGAGTAATCCTTCTACTACTCCTCCCTCTGTAAACGAGGCTCAGCAGAGTATATCAGAAATTAATCAAGAGAAGAGAGATCTCACTACTCTTATCGCTGAAGAGATTCAGAAGGAAGCTAAGTTCCAGACTAGGGTAATGAAGCAACAGATTAAAGACCAGTTGCAAGAAGGTGGTTGGGATGCCGCCTTAAATGAGTTTATTGAAGACTTTGTTATTTACCCAACTGCATACATGAAAGGTCCTATCGTTACTAAGAAGAAGAGACTCAAATGGAAGAATGGGACTCCTACAGTTGATTATGATTATGTCTTTATGAATGAAAGGGTAGACCCGCTAGATATGTATCTCTCTCCTTCTGCTAAGACATTACAAGAGGGAAACTTACTTGAACATGTACGATATAATAGTCGTACTCTCTCTGAATTAAAAAAGAATCCAGCTTACAAGGCTGATGCTATAGAGCGAGTATTAGAGGTTAATGGATATGCCCCTTGGCTGGACACAAGTATTGAGTCTGTTAAGGCTACAGAGGAGATGAGAGGCACAGCGTATGATATGAATAGGGATATCATACATGGTCTGCACTTCTTTGGATCTGTTCAAGTCTCAAAGTTGCGAGAATGGGGACTTCAACTATTTGAGTATGATGATACTGATGAAGTAGAAGTAGAAGCAATCTTAGTAGGTAATGAGGTTATTAAGTGTGATCTTAATAAAGACCCTTTACTACGGAGACCTTACTATTCTGCTTCCTTTTATAATAGGCCAGGATCTTTAGTTGGTAGATCTCTTCCAGAGATGATGCAGGATATACAGAGAATGTGTAATGCTACGGCTAGGGCATTATCTAATAACCTTGGTATAGCTTCTGGCCCTATGATGGAGGTCTATATAGATAGACTTGCAGATGATGGTGACATAGAAGAACTAAAGCCAATGAAGATCTTTCAGCTTGTGTCTGATCCAACTGGGTCGGGTGGCAGAGCTATTAACTTCTTCCAGCCACAATCTAATGCTGCTGAGCTATTAGCTGTGTATGAGAAGTTTGAATTAAAGGCTGATGATGTAACTGGAATACCTAAGTATGCTTATGGAAATGAAAGTAGTCTAGCTAATTATGAGAAAGTTCTGACACCAACTGGTGCGGTTCCTATCTCTTTGTTGGAAGTAGGTGATAAAGTTTGTAATACATACGGGACAACTTCAAATGTGTTGGGTGTTTATCCTCAAGGTGAATGTGATATCTTTAGTATAAAATTCTCTAATAATACATCTGTAGATTGCACTATGGATCATCTCTGGAATGTAGCCACTAATGATAAGTTTTCTACTAAATCTTTAGAAGAGCTTCTTGAGGAAGGTTTGTTCAGAAAAGATGGTGTGAGATACAGACCTAAGTTCAAATTACCACCTACGTCTTGTGTGGAGTATATAGAACAAGAGGTTCCAGTAGATCCATATACACTCGGTGCTTGGTTAGGAGATGGATGTAAAGGTACAGGTAAAATCTCTGGCATTGATTTAGAAGTATTTGAAGCAATACCTTATGAAATCACACATATAAAGAATAGTGTATGCCACAACTGTCTTGGTCTCATTACAGATCTAAAAAAGACTAAGGTATGGGACAAGGGATCTTTTACTAAGTTTATTCCAGAAGACTATCTTAAGAATACTGAAGAGTGTAGACTGGAACTACTCCGTGGACTCATGGATACTGATGGATGTTGTGCGGAGAATGGTAGACTTATATATACGACATCTTCAAGAAAGCTCAGAGATACTTTTATTGAGTTAGTTAAGTCATTAGGAGGAACCACGAAAGGTTATAGTACTAACGTTAAAGAGAGATATAAACCTTCTTATAAGATTACATTCCAGTACAATGATCTAACTGTTCCTCTGTTTAAGATAAGTAGAAAAGAAGAAAGGCGTGTAGAGAAGAGGTCTAACCATACTATTTACATCACTGGATTAGACTACGTAGGTAAGAACGAGGCTACATGTATCAAGGTAGATTCTAAGGATAGGCTATATGTTGTAGATAACCTTATCCCAACTCATAATACAGGAGGGGCAGCTACAACAGCGTCAGGCCTATCATTAATACTCGAGGCAGCTAGTAAGATTATAAAGGATGCTGTCAGGAACATTGATATAGGCTTAATTAAACCTAGGGTAGAGTTTCAGTTCTATTATAATTTAATTAAGAATAAGAATAAAGTAGATTTCTCTGGTGATATTAATGTAGTCCCAATGGGATCTACTACCTTGACAGTTAAAGCTGCACAACAGATAAGACGTAATGAGTTCTTACAGATCACTGCTAATCCTGTAGATCAAGAGCTTATGGGTGTAGAGGGTAGGGCCTCCTTATTAAGAGAGATTGGTAAGGATCTTGGTTTAGATACTAATCCTGTTCCTGGCCCAGTTGACCTTAAACGTGCTCAGAAGAAGAAAGAGGAGAATGCACAAGCAGCAGCTCAGGCTCAATCTGAAAAAGAACAAGCTGACCGTCAAGCTGGATTAGCTGCTACAGAGATTCAGATTAATGGTCAGAAGGAGATGCATGCAGACACTCAGCAGTTTAAGGCTACTGAGCTTGCAACTAATACCGATCAGAAAGAGAAGGACAGACAAGCCAATATGTTAAAGGTACAGACAGATGCTCAGGTATCCTCTGCTAAGATAGAATCTGATAACTCTAGAAATGAAAGAACAGAGAGTAATAAAGAGGGTATGCAGATCAGAGAAGTGGCCTTGTCCTTATCTACAGATGATAAGGTTAATTAATTGGATAGAAAAGAGATACAGAAGTTAAAAGTAGATATAAAGCAGGGTAATATGAACTCCCTATTAACTTATCTAAAGATGCTTGAGGATGAATCCTTGGAGAAACTAGTAGTGTCGGCCAACAATACTAGATTCTACCAAGCCCAGACGCAAGCATTTAGGAAGATCATATCACTCATTAACCAATAACCACCAATGTCTCACATGCCACTCATTACCTAGGTAATCTGGCTAGACTCACATTAAAAACTAAAGGGTAATAAATGAATCATCAGGAAAAAGCACTCAAAGAAATCGAGGCACTTGAAAGTGTTATCATCAATCCAACCGAAGAGGTTGCCGATGATCTAAAAGAGATACAGCTCACACAAGATGTGACTCCTGTAGCAGACTTAGTTGATGAAGTTGTACCAGAGGTAAAGGAGAAGAAGAAGTATACTAACTGGAAGAAGAGGTTTCAAGGTCTTAAGTCATCTCATGATGCTACAGTCTTTGATCTTCGACAACAGGTGATACGTAGGTCAGATGATATTACTAAGTTGACTACTACTATTGATAGTTTAAAAGCTACAGTTAGTAAGTTAATGGATGAGAGTGGTAAAGATATTTTTGATGGAGTTATTACGGCAGAGGATACAGAGATCCTAGGTAATGAAGCTGTTGATAGTATGAAGAAAGTTACCCAAGCAGCTATTGATGCTGCTGTTAATCCGTTAAAGGAGGAGCTAGAAGATAATAGATTGGCCTTAGCGGCTCAAGCTAAAGCAGATGATCTTGCTCTTCGTGCTCAATCACAGACTGACTTCTTAAGGGGCCTTGGTAATCTCGTAGAAGACTATGCAGAGATTGATGTTGATCCTGCTTTTAAAGTTTTTATGAGGGAACTAGATCCTGCTTCTGGACATACAAGAGAGCGATTGTTCAAAGTAGCAGAACATAGTGGAGATGTTGGCAGGGTTGCTGGATTCTTTAATGATTTTAAAAAGGCTTCCGCTGCTATTAATCCAACTCTTGAAGAACAGATTACCCCTACAAATAATGCAGTAGGAAGTACCGCAGAAAATACAACTAAAACTGATAAGCCTATTAGCATGGCTTATATGAAAGAATTTTACTCGCAGGTCAATAAAGGCCGATACCGAGGAAAAGAAAGACTGAGACAAGAGCTCTCAGATAAGATTGATGCTGCCATTGCTATTGGCAACATTACTCAATAAGGAGATTTAAAATGGCTATTACAAGAACTGGTACACCTACTCAGGGAACTTGGGATGCAACTAGTTGGGTTCCAGAACTTTATGCAAACAAGGTACTCTATGATTTCTGGATTAAGTCTGTATACCAGGATGTGACAAATACTGATTATGAGGGCGACTTCAAGAATATGGGTGATAAAATCTATATTCGTCAGGCACCTGAGATTGCTGTTGGAGATTATACAGTTAATGGCACTGTCACTTATGAGCTTCCTTCTGAAGCTAGTCAGACAATGACTATTGACTATGCCAAGTACACCGCATTTAAATGTGATGATATTGATAAACTTCAGACTGATATTGATCTGCTGAGTATGTATGCAGAGGATGGTGCTAATCGTCTCCGTGTAGAGATTGATGATATTGTCCTTACTGAGATGGGGTCTGGAGCACATGCCTCTAATAAAGGCGCAACTGCTGGACTGCTCTCTGGTGATTTGGATCTTGGAAGTAATGCAACTCCAGGAACTACTGATGCTGTTCAGGTTACATCTACTAATGCTGTCACTAAGATTGTAGAGGCTAACCTCTGTCTTGACGAGCAGAATATTGATTCTACTGAACGCTTCGGTATCATTCCATCTTGGTGGTCTGCAATGCTTAAGCTTGGTGACCTCAAGGCAGCCAACATCACTGGTGATCAGACTGGTGTTATTCGTAATGGATTGATTGGTCAGATTGATGGATCTAATATTTATGTTAGTAATAACCTAAATAGTAATGCTGATGGTGATTCTGATACAGGTTATGAATCTATCTTTGGTCGTAAAGAGGCCACATCTTTTGCTATGCAGATTTCCAAGAGTGATACTGTTACCCTTGAAAACTCTTTCGGTACAGGTGTTAGGACTCTTATCGTCTTCGGTACTAAGGTTATCCGTCCAGAAGCTTTGGTTAATATCTTTGTTAAGAAAGAGACACCTGCTTAAGTAGATTAATTCGGGGCATCCTTGTGGTGCCCCTTACCAGGAGTTATAATGAGTAGAGAAAAATTAATAAAGGTACGAGTATTTATAGATGACAGTATTCGTATTGTTCCATCTCATAAGTTCAGGGTTAAGCATATGGAACACCTTGGTGATTATGTAGAGGAAGTTAAGGTAGAGAAGAAAAAGAGAAAGCCCGGTCGTCCTAAGAAGATTAAATAACTAGTGAGGTATTACATTGACATTTCTCGAAATATGCATTGAGGTATATGGTGCACTCGGACTACAAGGGACATTTAATAATGTTAATGCCTCTAATGATACTAGGGTTATCGCCCAATCGGTTAAAGAAGCTTGGGTAAATATTCAGAATTATAGACTTAACTGGAAGTTTTTGCAAGATGAAGTTATTCTTAACTTAGATCCATCTCGTACTAATTATGATCTTGAGTTTATATTCCTATCAACTGACAATAATTTTGGTCACTGGGATGAAAAGAATTTTATATATGATTATAAGACTTTAAGAGAGGTCTCATATAATAGATGGAAGAGAACGGAAGTTACTGCAACCGGTGAACCAAATGACTTCACTATTAAGCCAAATGATAACTCAGTAATCTTTACACCACTAGATAATACATATGAGGTATCCTTAGCTTATTTTAAACAGCCACAAATATTAATAGATAATAACGATGTACCTATACTACCACAAGCTTACCACACTTTAATCATGTATCGAGGTTTAGTAAATGCTGCTGTATTCTTTAGCTCTTCAGAGATGTTTCAATTTGCTAGTATAAGGGCTGATGAAATGATGGGGCAACTTATGAGGGAGCAGTTACCCCATAAGAAGATTAAACTAAATCCATTGGTATAACTATGTCCTCAAAAATAAAGAGTATTAAATTTAAACCGATACAACAAAAAGCTACCTCCTTAACTGGCGGCCTCAATGAGGCAATAAATAATTTAGAGTTAAAGAGTGGAGAGTTAATAGGGTGTACTAACTATACTGAGTTAGATGGTGTGTATAGTGGATATAGATTAGTCGGTGGGAATGAGAGATCTGATGGGTCAAGTCTACCTAGTGAGACCGATATCAAGGTTTACCCAGATCATGGGATTAACACTAATACTGTATTGTTGCTAGAGACAGACTCATATGGAGAAATACTAGTAGACCAATCTGCATACCAGCAAGTAGTAGGTGTAGCAGATGATGTGTTACAAGATACCACTAGAAAGAGGTTTGGACAATTCTCTTATAGAACAGGAAATATCAGTGCTACTGCCACTGGAATTTCTGTGGCTCCTGCCACTGAGTTAGCTCCAGATAGAGATTTTACACTAG
>QNDS01000177.1 GCA_003644925.1 Candidatus Fermentibacterota bacterium | reverse complement strand
CGAACACTTTTTCTTCAGATGGTTTCACCTATACACTCAGAGGCAGTGGATATCTGCCTCTGACACCATCCGGTTCACCTATCGAATATTTCCCGGATAACTCCTCGGATGATATACTTTCTATTCTGGTAGAAGGTTCTCTGATAGAAGATTCATCACTGATCTCCGGAAATATTTCAGTAAGTTTCGGAGGAGCTGCTGAAGAGCTTTTCAGATCGATGCTCGGGGCAGTCGAACCATCTGAAAGGAATCTGCTTATCGAAAGGCTTTTCGGCCTTCTTCCGGGGTCAGATATCCCGATTGAAGCGAACCTCTCTTCCATCGATACACCTCTGACGCTTGAAGGAACGGGAAGGTGGGATTGCGGTATACTGAGTACAGGAGAATCCTTCTATCTTGTTCTGCCGGGACTTGAAACATTCGATGTGGTAACCTCAAGGGCGTCAGCGTACATACTTCCGCCATTCAGGGATGATATCTATATTGAAACACCCTATACAGCTCATCTCAGGGTTCTTCTCACCAATCTGCCCACCGGTAATCCCGAACTCCCCGAATCCTTTCAAACAGAGAATTACAGTGTCAGTGTCACTCTTTCGGGTGATTCACTTGTATTGGAAGAGCGCCTTGCACTTCAGCCTTCGTTTCCGGACCCGGAGCGCCTGCGTGTTATCAGGCAGGGTCTTCTCGCCTGTCTTTCGGCTTCGGCCAGAACTGTGATGTTCAAAAGATGAATAAACTCATCCTTATCTGTATCCTGGCCGCATCATATTCTGCTTCGGCACCATCTGCAGTCTCATTCTATTCAGTTTCCCTCTCGCTTTCGCAGGATACCCTTTTCAAGACGATCGAGATCAGGGGTATGCAGGGGAGCGACCACCTTCTTAGCAGAATCACCCGCGGCTTCAATCCGGAAACCCAATCAGTATCAATTGAAAAGGCCGTATTCGGCATACCTGAAGGCGATTCCGGTCCGATTCCAGGCTGGGCTACTGATACACTTACAGGCAGCGGTGGCTGGCAGCTTGCCCTTGTCACCGCATTTCCCGCATTGCGCGAGGGTATGATAATCGACTACAGAATTACAGTAACTGACTGGAGCGGCAACTGGGAATGCGGTATATGGGCTCTTCTCTCCCCATCCGTTAAAGGCATTTGTCCCGATACATCCCGCTTCACAGTCAGTGGGGATATGCTGGAAGATATCTCCTGGTGCGGAACGGGATACGATGTTATGGAATACGATAACAGTATCGAGTTTACCGCATCGGATTCATCAGGTCTTCTTGTCATTTCACCTTTCAGCAGTTTTGAAGAACTCGAGGATTTTATGCTGCAGGAGGCCGAAGCTGTTCTTGACTCATCTTACCCTCCTGATCTGCGGGAAGCCGCTCTCCAGGCAACATCGGCAGGGGCTTACCAGTATGCACAGTCACAAAGGACAAGAAGCCTCATATGCAACAGTATAAATCCTTCCCCTGGAGTCAGCGGGGGGGATGTATACTCCGTACGCAGCCTCCAGGAAATACTTGATCACAGAAGGGGAACAGCTCTTGAGACAGCAGTTCTTTTCGCTGCAATGTGCAGAGAACTCGGTATGGAAGCCGATATTATTCCATCCGGCAGTACAGATCACGGTATTCCCGTTCCAGCGGGATGGAACAGGTTCCTTGTCAGGCTCGTATCCTCAGAAGGTGATATCTGGTTCATGGAACCCTCAGCTTACCTTACATCCGCATCGTATATCTACAGGCCTGATACGTTATACATCATCGAGGACGGCAGTTTAAGGACCATGCCTCCTAACGCCCCCGGAGAGAACGATGTTCTGGAATACTGGATGATCGATCCCTGCAGCGGAACTTTCAACCTTGAAATTACATGCAGCGGGCTGTACGACATGATGCTTAGAAGAAGGTTTGCGGGACTCTCATCTGAAGAACTCATCCTGTCACTTTCGCAATGGTCCTGGCTCAGCGGAAGAACAATCATCCCGGATTCCATTACTCTGTCGGATCCGTTCGATCTGAGCATCATCATGAAACTATCGGTTCAAGGGAAATTGTGGATGCCTGCTGCGAATCCGGCAGCTGCAGAATATCTGCCCCTCTTCGACTGGGGGCAAACTGAGTATCTCCCGGTTTCAATAACCAGAAAATGGAAACTGTCCGGAGTCGATACTCTTTACTGTCCGGCTCATACCTGTGTGGATATCCTTGAAGATGCAGTAATCCTCATTGACACTTCAGGAATCAGTGTCCCCTTCCCGGTTGTTTTTGGATTTTCTGAATGAGATTTTCAAAACCCATGATACTCATTGCAATTGTCCTTTGCGCGATAGGCATCCGGATATGGGCATTCTATTCAATTGACGCTTATCTGCCTGCCGAAGGACTGTATGTTGATGAGGTAACTTATTCCATGAGCCCGTTCACTACTGGTGCTGAAGGTTTCTCAAGGCCTCCCGGTATGTTCATATTTACAAAACTCCTCCATCTGCTGGACAGCATAATCTATTCCCGCATAGTAATATCACTGCTCTCTCTTCTTCCAGCGCTGGCGCTTTATCTCGCGTTCCGAAAAAAGAGTGGAATTTGGATTTACATATGTACCGCAGGGCTTATCATTTCTCCTTTCATGATACTTTTCGGTTTCCAGCTGCTGCCGGCGGTTCCTGCCGCGGCACTGATAGCATTCTCACTATTAGCTCTGAAGAATGACAAGACAGCCGTTGCCGGTTTACTCACGGGAATTGCGATCCTTTTCAGGGCAGAGCTTGTTCTTGTTCCATTTATTCTCCTCGCATTCTCATTCCGGTCTCATCTGCGTAAATGGCTTATATTTACAGGCTTTACAGCGATTGCTGTCTTCCCGGTTATAATCTTCAACCTCTTCGCCGGCGCAGGTCCGGTCATAGCTTCAAACGGAGGCGAGAACCTCTGGATCGGAACCGAATTGGAACTCATAACCACGCCACCCGGAACTGAATTCGAGGAGCTGGTCTCAACCGGCAACAGCCGATCGGGTAGTGATACGGTATTTATGGAGAGAGCCTTTACTTCGATAAGACGTTCTCCGCTTGAATGGATCTCACTGGGAGGGAGGAAGCTGCTCGGATTCTTCACCCTTCCAGGTCCCGGTAGAAATTTCGAAACCGGATGGCTTCTTCAAAAAACATGGCTGATCATCCTTCTTCCATTGACTCTTCTTGGAATGTCCACCGGGATAGCAGCCATGTTCAGGAGAGACAGAAGCTTCTGGCACTGTGCGGCTGCAGCTATTATATGCAGCGGAATGGCATCCGCATTCATCTTCTTTCCTTCTGCAAGGTTCAGATCAGTTATTCTGCCGGCTTTCTGGTTCCTGAGCGCGTCATTGCTGCCGCAATGGAAATTCATAAGGAGGGCGATCATTCCGGCAGTTACAATCGTTATCATCTCACTACTTATAACTTACCACGGGATGGAGAGATCCGGGTTAACATCCATCCTTGCCGCGGAGTACCTGCTTGACTCCGGCAGACTGAACGAATCTGCTGAATATCTTATAGATGCTGAAGAAAGAGGCTACTTCGGCGCTGACCTTTTCAACCTTCGCGGGGCACTGTTTTCGCTTTCCGGGAATCCCGCTGAGGGACTTATGGAGTTTGAGAAAGCACTCGGGATTGCCCCCGAATCCCCGACATTGTGGAAGAATTACTCCGTTTCCCTCTGGGCCAATGCCAGATATGAGGATTCCATCGAGGCTGCCCGGCGGGCTGTAGATCTGAACCCGTTGCTTCGGGAGCAGCTCCGTCCAATACTTGAGCATGCGGTAAACCTGTGAACCTCAGTTAAGGAACTTGAATAAATGAACCCGGAAGTACATAGTAAGGATACTGGAAGCCTCGATGATCTCGGAACCCCCCGTCAGGAGGCGCAGAGGATAGCCAGGGCTACAGGCCTTATGGGAGGCATTACCCTTACCAGCAGGATACTCGGCCTCTTTCGGGATATAGCCCAGGCCGCAATACTTGGAACCGGTTTGGCAGCAGACGCCTTTACTCTTGGATTCATTATTCCCAATACACTCAGAAGACTTTTCGGTGAATCAACAACAAGCGCTGCGTTTGTCCCCACGTATGTGGAAACACTCGGGAAGGAAAGCCGCAAGAACGCTTTCCAGCTGGGAAACAGAATATTGACCCTTGTTGGAGCTGTTCTCCTGGTAGTCGTTATTATCGGCATGCTCACTGCTCCACTGCTTATCAAGGCATTTGCACCCGGATTTGCCGATATACCCGGAAAAACCGAGCTTGCTACAGGCCTGCTCAGACTTCTGTTCCCTTACATCCTGCTTGTTGGATGCGCGGCAGTGATGGGTGGGATACTGCATGCGCACAGGCACTTCCTTGCCCCGGCAAGTGCACCTATTCTCTTCAACCTGTCAGCACTCGCTGGTATACTTCTTCTCTCCCGATGGGTATTCCCAGGGCAGCCGGTATGGGGCTATTCGATAGGAGTTCTTTTCGGAGGTATGCTGCAGCTTCTTATACAAATCCCTGCTTTGAGAAAAAAAGGTTTCAGATTCAGGTTGGATTTCAACTGGAAGAGCCCCGAGGTAAGAAGAATTGGAAAACTGGCTTTTCCCGCTCTTGTCGGGTTGCTTGCGGCGGAGGTCAATATAATCGTGGATAAGATGATAGCCTCACTTCTGGAGCCCGGCAGCGTAGCTGCCCTTGCGTATGGGAACAGGATAATGCAATTCCCGCAGGGTGTTTTTGCCATATCCCTTGCCACCGCGCTGCTGCCTACGCTCAGCAGACAGACCGCAATGGGTAAACTTGCGGATGCCGGAAAAACCCTCGGCAGGGCGACGCTTGCCCTTGCAGCGCTGATGATACCTGCTACCCTCTGCATGATCTTTCTCGCGAGGCCTGTAGTCCAGGTTCTGCTCGCAAGGGGAGCATTCACAGCCGAGTCCACATTGCTGACAAGCTCCGCACTTATCTACTATTCAGCCGGGCTGCTGTTCTATGGTGCTGTTAAGATCACAGTCCCGGTGTTCTATGCAATGAAGGACACAAAGACCCCGGTGAAGATTGCGATCAGCTGCATGGGGCTTAACATCGTACTCAATTTCGTCTTTACAATGCTGTTCATAAGAACCGGTTTTGCGCAGCCGCTTGCCGGCCTTGCATTGGCAACAAGTGTTTCCGCACTCGTGAATTTCTTTCTCCTGAGAATCACCCTCAGAAAGAAAATAGGAGCAGTTGTGCAATCCTCAACTGCAGCATGGCTATCCATGATCCCTGCAGCTATTGTTTCATTTCTTTTCCTTCTGGCGCTTTCACCCCGGGTGGCATCAACCGCTTCGGCTTCCACTTTCCGCGGCGTCATCGCGATCCTTGGAGTATCAACAGGAGCGATAGCAATATTCCTGGCTGTTTTCGCCCTTTTCGGAGGGAAAGGCGCCAGATCTGTATTCTCGCTGGCATTCAGACGTGGCAGTATCAAGAAGTCTTAAGGAATCCATAGCCCGGGCACCATCCCTTCCGGGTGTATACAGCTTTCTCAACAAAGATGGCACCGTCCTTTATATCGGCAAAGCGAAAAATCTGATAAAAAGACTGAGAGGTCATCTTTCAAACACCGGAGATGCCAGGCATGAACTTCTTCTTGATAAATCTGTTTCTGTTGAATGGACTATCACCAGAACGGAAGTTGAAGCACTTGTTCTGGAAGCTGAACTGATAAGGATAAGAAAACCACCGCTGAACGTCCGCCTGAGGACTTCAGCAAGATACCCCTACCTTGAAATTACTCTCGATGAGACATATCCCAGGCTTCAGATAACAAGGGAGCGCAGCAACCCGAAGGAACGACCAAGGTTCGGCCCTTATCCCGATTCAAGGAATCTCAAAAAACTCGTTGAATTCCTTCTTGATACTTCTCCATTGAGAAGATGCAGCGGAAAAGAGCCGCAATCAAAATCAAGATCATGCCTTATGGGACAGATGGGACGCTGCCCGGCTCCATGCACAGGAGGGGTCAGCTCCGATGAATACGGTGCAAACGTGCAGGAAATATTAAGGATACTGCGGGGGGATTGGGAATGGGCAAGAAAACGCCTCGAGCAGGTGATGCGGAACGCTTCGCAGAATACGGATTATGAGGAAGCCGGAAGGCTTCGGGATCTCCTCTCCCGCCTCGGTAGTTTCGGCTGGCCGGCCCCTGCAGGCATAAACGACAGGATCAACAGGGATATCGCCGCAGTTAAAGAGAACTGGGGGATAATTATGAGGGTCAGGGGCGGAAGGTTCACGTGTATTGTGAGAATGCCTTTCGATGGCAGATGGAAACTAGCCCCATTGTCCGAGCGGCTATCAGTTCTTCTTAAATCCTACTACTCCCAGACCGGTGATATACCCAGGGAGATCATTGTCCACGAAAAACCCGATGATGACTCATCCCTTGTAGAATGGCTCTCATCCAGACGTATTGGTCCAGTAAGAATAACAGTACCTAAAAGG